>CAYOTQ010000230.1:0-3642 GCA_964406915.1 uncultured bacterium | reverse complement strand
GGTGTTGAAAAGCTCTGCAGCTCTACACGGAAGGCCTGCTGCGGATCCACAACAAACTTGCTATCGCGACGTACAAGACGCTCTTTTGTCTTGCGCAGTTTCCACTGACTTGCGAGCGGATTTGACCCCTCTGATGCTTCATCGACAATAAATAGGCTTGCTTGTTCAGGTGTGTCACGTGCTGTGGCTAATGCCTTTTTGACATATGGCAGAAGTGCGATTGAGACATAGCTACTCTCTTTATTAGCCCAATCAGTATATGTTGGCAGTAGCTGTTTTACTTGCTGCTGCTCTTTTTCAAGCTTTTGGAATAGTGCTTCAAAGTATGCAGCGGCTACGGCCTCTTTTACTTCGCTCAAAGGCTTCCACTCGCCATTTTCTTTGAGATAAGCAGAAGGATTTTTTCCTCGGATGCGAGGGTAGGCAGCCTCAAGACATGCATCTATAATCCCCTGCAACGTTCCATCGCTGTCTGCATCTTTAAATGATAGCAGCTGCTCTTGGCCCGTCTTATCAAGAACTTGAATTCGATAATAAAATACGCCATCTTGACTGAAGGCAGAAAGTTCCTTACTCTGTTCATTTACAGCAGCTGCATCTAACAGATGGATCAGCTGTGCTGTATCAGAGATGCCATCAAATGGATTTTTTGCTCCATTTTTAGATGATCCCTTCTCACGTAAAAGTACCTCTTGCTCTTTCAGAGGAATTTCAGCAAGCACTTCTGTAATCCACTCAGGATGAGCGTCTACAATCTGCTGGCGGCTGTAGGTGTCGATTGCTGATCGAGAAATCGGATTGAGTCGATCAAGAATCGCCAGACGCGCCTCTGCGGTCTCCGGGACTTTTGAAGCTGATGGAAGATTTTGCTTAGCATTGGCGCCAATATTTGACGCAAGCTCTGGGAAACGCTCCTTGAGTAATGCCCAATTTGTATCTTTTGTCTGCCAATCCCACAACTCACGAACAGTGACTTTTGTCTGGAGCTGTTCTTTATTCATGCTTGCCCACTGGACTCGAAATGGACGTTCAACAAGCTGAGGATAGATCTTTTTTATCTCAGCGGCTGTCTGTATATTCTCTGGCAGCATCAAAGTGGCATTCTCTGCTGGTTTGGCCTGGCAAGCTGCAATGTATACGGCAAGTCTCTGCAATTGAGACATAGAGCGTATGCGAAATTCTTCAGGCAGCTGATAGAGCTCAAGATCAACATATTCGCTCAGATCATGATAGAAGTTTTGATAGGGAGCGTCGTCTACAAGCACAGACTCTGCATTCTCAAAAAAGTAACGCCTGAAAAGCAGTACTGATGTCCAAGCCTGGACGGCTCTGGCCTGATCCATGCCTAATCTTCGCAGTTGTTCCTGGAAGTAGTCTGCCGGCGTCGCGACACCAAATGCTGCTTGCCCGCCACCATCTTTAAAGGTACGCTCTGCATTCTGAAAGAGGCTGCCCAATACTTCTTCTTTACTTACCACATACCCTTTTTGCTTAGCAACGGTAGCAGCATTAATGATAAACTGGGCAACAAGGTCAACAAACTGTCTTCCAAACCAGTCTTGGGTATTGTGATAGCCGAAGAGAGCAAAATCTCTATATGCCATAGAATTGTCTTGAGGCAACCATTTATGCATAGACTCCTGGTAGCGCAAGAATTGCTTGAGATAGACTGATGGAAATTGCCTTTCTGCTAAGTAGAGAGAAGCACGGGAAGAAAAGGCCGGCATGAATGTTTCTGCAGTATTCGCATTCTGAAATGAACGGAGACGGTCGAATTGGTTCTTAATCGGAGGAGCATAGTAGGACCAGATGAGATCTGCACTCAAAAAAGAGGCTTTAGGGTGCTTGTAAGGCACATATCTCTTTTCTCGATCGAGCCTGGACTGCATATCAGGGCCCAATTCCTTTGCCATGTCAGCTACAACTGTTTCAGCAAGTCCTGTTTGTAAAAAGTCGTTGGCAATTACACCATCATTCAAACCATTGCCAGCCCACGCAGCACCATTGACAAATTGGTCATGAGTATCGCTTGTAAGAAAGTTGATCAGGTCATTTACTTCTGATCGCAAAATCGTGCTTCCATCGATAGCAACGAAGGCTACACGATCGTCACGCTTACTTTCTGTAAGCGTCTGAAAGGTACCAAAAAATGAAAAGGAAACGACAATGACGATTGTGATGACAACAAAAAACAGTCGTTGATAACGTCTAAAAAATTCAAACATAGGTTCGCTCTCGGTAAATGAGAAAAGTGGAATAGTATCAAAAATCTTTTGTTTTACGGAAGGAAAAATGCAGAGCACCTGAGCCTTTTAGGCTCAGGTGGGAAAGTAACACTACATACTAGAAGCTAGAGCTGGAGCTAGAGCTTGATGATGGACAGCTAGCAGATGTGCTTGGGCAGCTGGATCCTGTGCTAGAGCCGCAAGAGCAAGAAGAAGAAGATGATGATGATGATGATGATGACGAAGAGGAAGAAGAACCGACGCGTGTTTTCTTCGAAACTGGTTTGCCAACTGGCTTGGCGGCAGCTACGTTATTTTTTCCAGATCTTGGAAGTAGTCTCTTTACAGGCAAGCCAAAGGTTGGCTTTAAAATAGCAGGCTTAGCGGCTTTTACAGCAGCTGCATTAAGATCAAAAGAAGAAAGCTGCAGAGCTGCGAGCATCAAAGCAAATAATCCGTACACTTTCATAACAAATCTCCTTAAAATTTTTGTCTGGAATCGATTCTGTCCGACGCTGCGAACGCTATCACAGCATTTTATTTTTGAACAGAAAAAAAGGGCCGAATGAAACTCATAAAGAGTTGCATTCGGCACCACTTACTTATAGCACGTTGCACTCACTGCCAATACAGGCGCCGCCTGTGACCAATCCATTGAACAAACAGCGGCTTGTCTCGTCCATCAAAAACTGTGCACAGTCAGGTCCTGACAGTGTCCCCACAATCTTGGTGAAGAAAAAGCCTTGCAGCGAGATAGAAAGATCTTGGGTATCCCAGAGATGGATGCCATCTACTGTAATTCCATCCTGAAACTCACAGCCAAGCACTGTGCCATAAAAATGGACATGCACACCGCTGTCAAATCTGGTTCTTTCCGCTATGACGAGATCGGCATTATGAGCGACAATCTCCCCATGAATGCGTGCTTTATAGAAATAGAGCATGACGATGCCAGTTACTTGAATGCCTCCAAACACTTCGGCGTTCAAATTCAACTCAGCAGGCACGCACTCTGTGGCCACTTGACAACATCCAGCAATTCCACCGCAGCCCACTGCTACTTCGTCGCACTCTTCTCCACATTCATTAGGACATGCCTCACACCCACAGATCATAAGCGTTGAATTGCAAAAGCAGTTGCTATTTGAACTCTCAGATGACGAGCTGCTAGAAGAGGAGTTGCTGCTAGATGAAGTATCGCAAGACTCTTCATCTTCTTGCAGACAGCTGGAATTGCATACGCGAATGTCGCCAGTAATGCGAAACTTGCTGGCATTGCTTTGGAATGGTGTAATGGCGTCTGTCTGGCCATTGATAGTGGAAATTGTCAAAGTAGGACGAGATCCTTTTGGACAGCTGCCTGCATCAGGAATCCACACAATGCTTACCGGAGCATAGCAATCTGTCGGCTGGCAGC
>CAYOTQ010000229.1:0-3645 GCA_964406915.1 uncultured bacterium | reverse complement strand
TGTTGGGATTATGTGAGCTTTTGTAATTTTCATAACAATTGACTCCTTTTTTTTATTTGCGACCAAAGAATACTAGCTGATTGTTAAGAAATAATAAATGAAAGAAAAAAAACCATAACTTCTCGTTTCTATAAATTAAAGTTTTTATTTATAATGAAAAAAGAAGAATGAGGTGGAAATCATGAACCCAATGGACAGTACAGAGCATGCGCTTGGAGCCTTTATGCAGCGAGAGCAAGCTCGAGAACATGACAGGAGTTTGCCGAGAGTATTGCTGAAAATAGAAGACGGCCATCTCGTAGCCCGCGAAGAGCCTGCACATTTCCTTGATAGACTCTTTTTCGACTATAGCCAATACCGCCTCCAGAGTGTTGTGACATTCTTGATGCATCAGAATTTTGCCGGGTGCAAAAATAAGGCAGTTGTACTCGATGCCTTGGGTTGCCTGGATAGCAAGGTCAAAAGACACAACAACTTCTTTAACTGGATTTTAGGGCGCACCATTGAGATTCACATCAAGATGACACAGCTGGTATTGAAAACGTTTAACCTGTCTAACAAAAAGACATCGGGCAAATCTTCTGCGACTTCTACAGGGCTCGGTGGAGGTGTTACTAACAACAATTTGACAGCTTGCTATGTTAACTCCACTCTTCAGGCACTTCGTGTTTGTCCTTCGTTTCGCCAAGAATTGCAGGAACAAAGATTGCGCGCAAATGATCAGCAAGATGCCTTGTATCAGCAGCTGGAAGCGATTTATCAGACAATAGAGGCAGATAGGCTTGTATCTGCACAACAAATCATCGACTTTCGTGCGATTGCGTCTGCAGGCTGGGCCGATACAAAAGATCCATTGACAAGGCAGCAAGATGCAGCTCTCTTTTGCCGGCATTTTTTAAATAAGCTTGGGTTCAAGCTATTTCAGTATACAACTACAGTGGCGTATGAATTGCCTATTAAAGTACCTTCATTAGAGCGCCAAAAAGGACAGGAAACGGTCATTTCACTTGGTATGAGCCAAGCTCCCGAAGGGGCGAGCATAGCGGATCTTTGCCTTGCCAATCCCGTGCAAGAAGATGTAGATAAACAGGCAATTGCGAATGCTGAAGGCTTTTCGCCAACAGAATGTGAGTTTAATGAAATTGCGAAAATGCCGCAAAAGCAGTCGATACCTACTTTGCAAACCATTACATTTACAGAGGGGGCTCAGCCAGCATTTTTACCGCTTAGCCTCAAACGATATGATGACTATGGTAACAAGATTTCCAAATTGATCAACCCTTCTTCCACCATACGATTTCCACTTAAAAACCAGCCAGATAAGCTCGCGCAGTATAGACTTGCTTCTGTCGTCGTTCATCAAGGAGGGAGCATTGAGTCCGGACATTATTATAGCTATGTGCCGCATGAGGCAGGGGGTTGGGTGGAGTATAATGATAAGACGGTGAGTTATCATACTCCTTCTGATAGCTCACCTGTTCGCGATATAGGGGCAAACGGATAACTCTATTTTTATGAATTTGACGGGTTTGTTACAGGCTCCGGAAAACCCATTCCCCAGTCTGCTCCAGCACTATAGCGCTGGCGTATTGCGCGATTGTTCCAAAAATATCACTTACTATGGCCGTGATGCTAGGAGTAGCGAGTACCACGCCTATAGAAATGAAGATACCAGGCGGCGTAAATCCATACAGAGGTGCCATCAGCACAACAGAGGCACGAATAGCAGAGGCAACGGCCGGCATTCCATAGTTCGCAAAGAGTGTTTTGACATAAAAGCCAATGGCAAGACTTGTAAAATAGATAGCCATCCTGCAGACAACAGGCGTAGCCGATTCTGGGTCTGGGTAGCCTAGCAAATGCTTGGCCAGGTTGTAGATGGAATAGATGATTTCTTTAAGTGTAAACGACCACATTCCTCCTAGAATATTGGTAACGGGAATTGCGTTAAAAAGGGCGAGTTGATTGCCGACAATGGAGCCAAAAAACGAACCAAGATGAGGGACTACGAGTTCCGTAATGATCTCTTCCAGGTCATGTCTGACTTTATCGAGCGCATAGTAATGTACGGTGTTCTTCACTGCGAAATCAAACACCGCCTCAGAGGCAATTCTAGCGACGGTACAAAGGCACATATTTAACCTATTATTAAAAAACGTGCCTTTGGGTATAGCTCAAACGTGAATTTTTAGCGAGCCTTACCATTCGTTTGAATTTTCTTGAGAAGACGATCAAGGCGCACTCTCAACTGATGCGCCGATCCTCGCGCACGTGGATTTGGATCGCACATTTTTAAGATGACCCTTGGGAACTCATCATAGACAGAGCTGATGCCTTTACGGACTTTGTCATTAAGTCGAGCTTTTCTTCGACTGATATAGCGCTTCATACGACGCGTAAGCTCTTTCTTGAAGTAGTGCTTGTCGTGATTGCTGAGATGTTGGATCTTCTCAAAATCACGCTTCTCAGCCCATTGTGGCAAAATGTGGTAGTAGAGGTGATAGAGATTGCAGCCGAGAGCATAAATGTCAGCTCCTTTTCCTCGGGCGTGTACTTTGTGCTTTTTAAAGACTTCCGGTGGGTTAAGGCGTTTAGGGACTTGCACCCCAGGGGCAAACTGCTTGGCATCTCGTGATTTTTTTGCCTGTCCAAGATCGATAATCGCGGCGGCAATCTTTTGTTTCTTGCTCTTTGGATGGACTGATCTGTGGATTAAAAAGTTGCCGCTATGCATGTCTCTATGCACGAGATTGTGCTTATGAAGATGCTCTAAGCCATAGAGAAGGTCTCTAGCAACGATAATCTGTTCTATTTTTGAAAGCTTGCCTGGGGTGAATTGATGGGAGCGCAGTGAGCCTCCATTATACAGTTTCAAAAAGAGAGAGGTCACCTTCTTGCTTGTGCGCTTCTTTTGATGAGAGGTGATAGCGTAGGTATGCACGATACCGGGCTTGTCTTTAAATTTACTCAATAGTGCTACTTCATTGGCAATGTTGTCGCTGCTAGTGCAGTTGGCGACGATCTCAGGTTTTGTTTCGTGATAGAGAATTGAGCGCGTCACTTTTTTATGGCAGCCTTTACCCAGGGGCGACACATTGTGAGATTTCAGGTGGATAAAAATGTGCTTGCTCTTTGGATCATACTCAATTGTACGGGCAAGACCTGTCCGCTCTTTTTTGAGGTAGTATTTCTTCGCTTTTATTTTACTCTTCAGTTTTGTCTGAATGAAGAGCACGATGGAAAACAATTCATTCTTTTTGAGACCAAGAGTGCTTGGCAAATTCCAGATATTTTCACTTGTTTGCAAAACATTGTTGAGGCGCTTTTGTCCAAAGCGATCAAGCAGAGGGCTGCACGTGCGTTCTGCAGTCCATTCTTTTAGTGCTGGGAATAGGGCCTTCTTGATATATTCTTTTTCTTGTTGGGCTTTGAGCTTCTTGGATTTGTTTAAAGAAACGGTGCCATTTGGATGTTTGATTGTGAGCGCTTGGGAGCTGAAGTCCAGAACGTTGGCAAGAGAGCTGTCTGTAGGACTATCTACAGCAGGGGCATCAGAAGATAGAAGGTGATTGGACGCTATGAGTGGAATGCTACTAGAAAAAAAGAGTGTTGTACAAAGGAAAAGGCCAAGCACATTGCTGTGTG
>CAYOTQ010000228.1:341-3646 GCA_964406915.1 uncultured bacterium | reverse complement strand
TACAACGCAAGCTGTTCCATCAGGATTATAAAATAAACCAGTGCTTGCTGAGCGAGATGTGACGACGTAAAATGATCCTTTTGGTATTACCCAAAGGCCGGGGTCTCGCTATGACTATAATATCGTCCTTGCAAATTACATCGTGAAGCCTGTGAATCTCTATTGGGCAATTGCTGGCACCCCTACGGGGCCTACGCAATTTGACCCGGTAACAGTAGGATACAAGCCTCTTATCCCAGGATCCGAGCCCGCACAGTTTTTAGGTGCTCTTGGAAGTATGCGAGTGCGGCATGGAAAACCAGAGCCTCTCAATCCAGATGAGGAGCATTATACGATCTATGGTGCAAATGAGGGTTTATCACGAGATGCCAATAGCTACTACATGGGGATGATTCACCCAAAACTCACGAAAGGCAGGCGTGTGGGCTACCTTCGATGGCTCGATGAACAGGGCTCAGATCCTCGCAATTACATGCCTACAGCTACCTTTCCGCCAGATGTGCCTGTGACAGTTAAGTATGGAAGAGAAGCATTATCGCAGGTATATGCAAACATCACTCGTTACTTTCAGACAGAATTAGACTGTGATGCGGTCATCCTGGATATTCGAAGCAATAATGGTGGTTTTGTATTTCCAGCCTTTACGCTTGCAGAATTTTTCGGAGATGACAGAAGTGCATTTAGCGCCTTGTGGTCGAGAAAAGATAATGGTAATTCGTCACTGATCGATTTGGCGGATTCCAGCAGCTATCTCTTTTTTAATAACAACGAAGCTCTCATTTCGCAATCTTTTGCTCGCTTTTTTGTGCAGCAAAATGAGAATAACTATGGGCCTGGTGTGGTCTTTCGCGGGTCGCCAGAGAGAGCAAAAAAAGTCATTATTTTGACGGACAATGCAGCAGCAAGCGGCGGTGATCTATTTCCACACCTGTTTCTTGGTGAAAATCTTGATGGCGATCTTGGTTCGTATACAACATGTAAGATTATCGGAGATATTGATGGGAGGTTGAAGGGAGGAGCTACGCAATATATGGCAGTTCCTGTCAGCGCTTCTGCTAATTTCCTTACGGACATGGCTGGCAATCCTGTATCTCCTATTCAGTTTCGTGCCGATTCTGCACATGGAGGAGCTCTTATCAACGGAGAGACGAAAATTTTCTATAACCAGCAGTCCAAGCTGGTAGCTCCATCCTTTGCTCCTACGATGCGAGGCACTGCAGGTGGTGCGCCTCTTGCAAATGACTGGCATAATACAGTATGGCCTGATATTGGCCTGACTTCTCCTCCAGAAGGCCATTTTTCCCGTCGTATTCCCCTAAAAAAGCCAGAATTTTCTGATAGGCGTACTTGGCGTGATAGCTGGCTTGAGCAGGCGATCTTAGAGGCTGTAAAAAAATAAAAGCCTGTGCTACGTTTCGTACGCTTTCTCAACGTCGAAACTTATGGAACGAATATGCTTTCATTTTTTAAAGATTTCTTCTTCAGTACATCCTTATTTCTTTTTTTGATATTCCCTATAGCCTCTCATGCTTCACATGGTGATAAGTTCCTCTTGACACCAGGGCCGTTGACTACTTCGCAGACAGTAAAAGAGGCGATGCTGCATGACTATGGCTCTCGCGATCCTGATTTCATCCGTATGAACCGCGAGGTACTTCAGCAACTCGTTTCTTTGGTAAATGGGGAGGACACACATGTTGCTGTGCCTCTGCAAGGCTGTGGCACTTTTGCTGTAGAGGCGATGCTTCGTTCATTTAGGACGCAAGAAGGCACGCTTTTGATCTTATCGAATGGGGTTTATGGAAAACGTATGGCGGCTATTTGTCAGGCCATTTCACGTCCGTATGCCATGCTCGAATGGCCAGAAAATACGGCTGTCGATCCTGTAATGCTCGAGAATGCCTTGCGAGAGCACCCTGAATATTCTCATGTGGCCATAGTGTATTGTGAGACAACAACGGGGCTTGTAAACCCTCTTGCAGACATTTCGAAAGTAGTAGCTGAGGCTGATCGAAAGCTCTTAATCGATGCCATGAGTGCGTTTGGGGCTTTGCCTCTGGATGCTTCATCTGTGCCTTTCGATGCTATGGTTGCCTCGTCAAATAAATGTCTTCAGGGAGTTCCTGGAATTGGTTTTTGTATTGCAAGAAAAGAAGCTCTTGAAGAGTCGGCTGGAAAGGCCCAGTCGCTCTCTTTTGATCTTTTTGCTCAGTGGAAGGAGATGGAGAAGAGTGGACAGTGGCGTTTCACACCTCCTACACATGTACTTGCAGCATTGCATCAAGCGCTTCAAGAGCTCGATAAGGAAGGTGGTGTTACAGCCCGCGCCAAGCGCTATAGCGAGAATATGAACCTTCTCATTACAGGAATGAAGGAGCTGGGATTTCAGCCTTATCTTGCAGAAGAAGTACAGGCGCCTATTATTGTCACCTTTTTGATGCCAGAGGATCTGGCAAGGAATTTTCCTCTCTTTTATGAGAGACTCAAGGAAAAGGGTTTCGTGATCTATCCTGGAAAGCTCACCAATGTCAATACTTTTCGTATTGGATGCATTGGCGACATCTCCGCCATCAATATTCAAGAAGCATTGACGGCGATAAAGACAACGGTAGAATCTCTTCAACATCCAGAAGAGGAGCTATCAAAGAAGCGGATTAAATTGGTTGTCTTGGACTTGTCTGGGACTACTATAGATTGCGGTGTCTATGCGCCAGCAGCTGCCTTTATTCAACTCTTTGAAAAATATGGAATCACAATAAGCGCAGAAGAAGCACGTTTGCCTATGGGACTTTTTAAAAGAGACCATATTCGTGCGATTTTAAATATGCAGCGAGTATCAGCTGAATTTGAACAGCTCTTTGGACGGACTTGGACAGAAGAGGATGTAGATGAGATGTATGCATCATTTATTCCTATGCAAATGGCATGTCTTGGAGATCATGCAGAATTAATCCCGGGTACAGCGGAAGTCCTCAATCGTATTCGACAAGAGTATGGGGTGATGATTGGATCTACAACAGGTTTTAACCAAGAGATGAATGAATTCATGCTGCAAAAGGCGCAAGAACAGGGATACCACCCTGATGTGTATACTAGCGCGTCTCAAGTGCAGCAAGGGCGTCCTTATTGGTATATGATTCAAGAAAATATGCATCAAGCAGGGGTGGTTGATCCAGAAGAGGTTCTGAAGGTTGGAGATACACGCAGCGACATGCAGGAAGGCAAGTCAATGAAAGCAGTCTCTTCTTCTGGCACATGGACGCTTGGTTTGGCAGCAACCGGAAACTATGTGGGCAAATCATGGC
>CAYOTQ010000228.1:0-331 GCA_964406915.1 uncultured bacterium | reverse complement strand
AGATATCTTGCAGCAAGACCTTCTTAAGGCAGAAGAGATTTTATATGCCGCTGGAGCGGACTATGTGGCGGCTAATATCAGCTCTCTTGAGACTATTATTCGTTTGATCAATGAGCGTTTAGAAAATGGGGAGAAGCCGCGTGAGATTTCTCTAGATTTTCTAAAATAAAAAATAGAAAATTGCCTCCAGTGGGCCTTTGTGTTGAGTGTTTTGTAAAAAATGGCTTAAGATAGCTTTTGAGCAACTATTCAACGCAAAGGAGCTAAGATATTTCATTTGAAATACTACTGCGTGGATGGCTCTATTCAAAAAAATCTTGTTGCTTGAGCA
>CAYOTQ010000227.1:0-3651 GCA_964406915.1 uncultured bacterium | reverse complement strand
GCCTCTGTGTGTGCGCTATGTCATCCGCAGTTGCAAACTCCCCTCCCTATGAGGTTCCCTCATACCTGGGGACATATAAAGTTATTAAGTTTCTCGGAAGTGGAGATCAAGCAGCCGTCTACCTGGCTCAAGACTCAGAGCTCCATTTTTTTGCTCTTAAGGTCTTTTATACAAAGTCTGAATTTGTTCGCCTCCATCCAGAGCGACAAGAAGTGATTGCTCAATTCTTTGAAAAAGATGGCTCAGCAAAAGCAGCTCTTTCAGAGTATAGGCTTAGCAAACGCTTGCACCACCCAAACATCATGTCCTTGTATGAAAAACAGCAGGGACGCGGACAAACAGGTGAAAAGGTCATCTACCTTGTTATGGAATACATTGACGGGCGCAATCTCGATCAAATACCAGAAGGCTCTTTTTCCAAAAAACGATCTCTTAGGCTTGCCAAGCAGCTTATACGCGCACTGCATCATGCTTTTTCTCAAAAACTCATTCACAACGATCTCTGGAGTGAGAATATACTCATAGATGGTGATGAGAACCTTAAACTGATAGATCTTGGAAGTTTTGATGAGCTGCCAGCTCTCTACAAAGGCGAAAAGATACGAGGTTCATACAGAAAGTACTGTGCGGTAATCAAAAGAGCGCTGAGAGATATTTTGGATCTCGGCACATTCCCCAAAAAAGAGCGCACAAAACTAGACATGCTGATTGAAAAGCATATCAAAAGCAGTGATAACTGTCCTATGTCGATTGAATCCTACACAAAAATCATGGCCAATCTGGAGGAGCTTGAGAAAGCATTTGATTAGAGACTGTCTTCGAATTAAGATTCATCGATTTTTGGGATTATTTTAACCTCACCTGGGCAAAAAGAACCGAAAAATCGATAAAATCTTAATTCGAAGACAGTCTCTTAGCCTAAGTCCTTCACTGAAGACGAACTTGTCTCTGATTGAACAATCACGCATGTGATAGAGGCAGAGAGTCTACTAACGGCATCTTTCCCTACCTCTAAAAAAAAGTGTCTAATTTGGATACCACCGACCCTCTTTTATCTCGTATTGCCTGCCATATCCGCGATTTGCGCCCACGTATTCTCAATAATTTCTGAGCTCATTTGATCCTTTCCAAAACGCCCCTCCCAATACTTTTTATACTTTGGATTGGCAGCAAAAGGAATAATCTGATCCAACAAAGACTTGGCCCCAATCATTCTATCTAAGGTGGTATACGTGTCGTGCGACCAGATAGCATCAACAAATGCTGATAGCAGAGCCTCTACTTTTGGCACATCACGCTGCAAAGCAACGAGAGTTGCTTTCGGAATCCCAGAGTCTGGATTGCTTATCAATTCTTTGACTGTTTTGATACGCTGATACTCTGGACGTATCAGATCTACTATTCTCGACCTCCATCCGGCATAGGTAAGGTATTCATTCTTGCCTGAGGTTAGCATAAGCGTAAGAACTGCAATAACATGAGTATTACTATCGTGTATAAATTCTTTGCCTGTGGAGAGAAGAACGTCATGTCTAAGATAGGCTTCAATAAACGAGCTATCATCAGCAATGCCTTGTGAAGAAATAATGTCTAATTGAGGCAAGTCGACTTGCGACTCTCGAAGTTCTTGCCAGCGAGCAAGCAGAGCCTCTCGATCAGGCATAGTGATATATGTTCCATCTTTTGTCTGGCTTGCTTCATAACCAAGCCGTATAAAAATATTTCTATACGAAACATGAGAGAGGCTGGATTTCACATACTTCGCCATCAACTCTTTATTTACTCCTTCCCCTCTCCGACGGCACGTCTCTTCTATGAAAGGCTGCAGACAACTCTCCTCATCGCGAGCAGGATCAAAAATAAGCATTGAGGAACTCGACGGTTCAATAGCAGGATAGAGCTCATCTTGTTGTGTTAGAAACGCCCTACTGCGTTCCAACATTTTTTCTTTTTCCTCGACTACCAGAGGATCATAGGCCTCATTTGCTTTAAATCTGTAGAGATAACCGCCTGATGGATTTGCAATCCGTTCTACACATGCCCACATACCTGAATGTTTTTGCTCTATTTCCCCGGGCAGAGAAATGGCAAAACGCACAGTTTCATAATTTTTTGTGATCAGAGCCAAAGCAGAGCGTACTGTTTCAGCATGTCCAAATGAACACATGAGACGTACAGTTCCTAAAAAAAGCCTTCCCACTCGCTCAAAAAATGGGATGCTACGCTCATACTTTTGAGTAATTTTGAAAGTACGTCCTGAATAGCTTGCACTAATAGGCTTTCCATCTTGAGCCACAACTCTATTTTTGCTATTAAACTTAGTCGCTACTGTCCAATCATTAGACAGCTTCATTTCATTTATATTATTTATATAAATACAATCTGGCATCACTCACCTCACAGGTATCGATATTTTGATTTATGAAAGATCAGTCTTGAGACTACTGCTCTTTGCTCTAGACTACAGGAACGAATGACAATATGTTCTTTTTCCAGGCTTCTACTGATGATCTGATCCAGCAGAGCACTAGCCTGCTGGATCTTTTCTTTTACTAGAAATACCCAACTGCTACACATGTGATAGAAGCAGAGGGTATGTCAGAGGCATTCTTCTCTACCTCTAAAAAAAAGGAGTTTCTAAATATCGAGGTTAATGACCATTTTTATCCTGCCTTTCCTAAAATATCAACAATTTGCGCCCACGTATTCTTTATAATTTCTGAGCTCATTTGATCCTTGCCAAAACGACCTTCCCAATACTTCTTATACGCTGGATTCTCAGCAGGAGCCACGATCAACTCTAACAAAGAGTGGTCGCCAACAGCGTCTTTCAAGTGGTCATAGCTTGGCAATGTCGAGAGAGCATCGACAACAGCTGATAACGCCGCCTCCACTTTTGGCACATCACGCTGCAAAGCAACGAGGCTTGCTTGCGAAATCCCAGAGTCTGGATTGCTGATCAATTTCTTTACCGCTTGGATACGCTCATACGCGGGACGTACCAGACCTACTATCTTCGATTTCGATTCCGTGTATGTAGGGTTGCCATTTTTGCCTGAGGTTAGCATAAGCATGATGACAGGAACAATGTGAGCAATGCTATCGTGTATAAATTCTTTACCCGTGGAAAGAAGAGCGTCATGCGTAAAGTATGCTTCAATAAACGAGCTGTCATCAGCAATTCCCTCTGAAGAAATAATGTCTAATTGAGGCAAGTCGACTTGCGACTTTCGAAGCCCCTCCCAGCGAGCTAGCAGAGCCTCTCGATCAGGCATCGTGATATGTGTTCCATCTTTTGTCTGTTTTGCTTCATAACCAAGTTGCATATAAATATTTCTGCACTGCGTTTGAGGATAGTTTTTTTTCAGATACATTCTAAACATTTCCTTATCCAGTATTTCCGCATGCATCGGATTGTCTTCAGATGCGAGTAAAAATGCCTGTTCTACCGCAGGCTCCAGACAATTGTTCTCATCGCAAATAGGATCAAAAATAAGCACGGAAGAGCTCATCGGTTCCACAGCAGGATAGAGTTCTGCTTGTTGTCTGTGAAACGCTCTACAACGTTCCACCTGTTTTTCTTTTCCATCGGCCACCTGGGGATCATAAGTCTCATTTGCCTTGAATGTGTAGAGAAACCCGCCAGATGAA
>CAYOTQ010000226.1:0-3660 GCA_964406915.1 uncultured bacterium | reverse complement strand
AATGCCGGCTTTAATCCCCTTGAGTCTGCCTTCACCGCCCAAAACATTCAACTACCTGGCAGCTGGCTAAGCAGAAAAATCACCCCTATACAATTCTTGATCTCAACACATACTGTTTCAAAAGTGCATTCAGAAGCTTTGGACATGTTATTGAGTAGAGCCAACCAAAGAGACTTGCAAAATGGCGATATACCTGCTTTACAGCATGCTCTTGAAGAATGTCCCCATAGAAGCGTCCTTATACGGAAAATCACAGATCGGTCAGCTCCTGAAGATGTGAGAATGGCGTTAGCAATTGCCTCTACAGAGCAATCATTTCGCCAAGACAAATGTTTCTACTACACCTTCTGGTTTGCTGAATACATCAATCCAGGACATGCCATGTTCAAGCCAATTTCGTGGCTTTCGAATGATGAATTAACCCAACTTATCGATACATTACAATCTTAGTAACATGAGTTCTGGGTTGTTCTCTCTGTATCCCATCGAGAGAAAAACCTAGAACTCAGGGTAGCACACATTAATTCAATTTTTAACGAATAGAGTCGTATCCATCCACCACTCCATCTTTGGAAAGGACTAGCTGCCAGAGTTGAATTGACCTGGCACGAAAAGCTGCGGCACAAGAGAGCAGATAGTAGTTCCACATACGAAAAAACCTCTCTCCGTACTGCGGATGCAGCTTGTGCCAATTGGCTTGAAAATTCTGATGCCAGGCAATCAATGTGGGGTCGTAAAAAGCACCAAAATTATGCCAGTCCTCCATGATAAATCGACCCTCGATAGCAGCCCCTATCTGTGCAATAGAGGGCAGCTGTCCATTTGGAAAAATGTAGGCATCAATCCATGGGTCAGTCACGTTGGTAGATACATTCGAGCCAATGGTGTGCAGAAGAGCAAGACCATGCGGCTGCAGAGCTCTGTCTACAACTTGCATAAACGTATTGAAATTTTTTGCCCCAACATGCTCAAACATGCCAATTGAGATCACGCGATCAAATGAGCCTTCGATATCTCGGTAGTCTTTTACCTGTATCTCCACGGGCAATCCCTGGCACGCCTGTCTGGCATATTCTGCCTGGTTTTCAGAAAGTGTGACTCCGACAGCCGACACTCCATAATTTGCTGCAGCATATTTTACAAAGCCTCCCCAACCACAGCCAATATCGAGTATCTTCATTCCTGGAGCAAGTCCAAGCTTGCGGCAAATCAGGTCGCATTTTGCTTCTTGAGCGGCTGCCAATGTCCCCGCCTCTTTCCAATAGCCACAGCTATAGATCAGTAAAGGATCGAGCATAGATGTATATAGATCATTGCCAAGCTGATAGTGAGCATCGATGACGCGCCTACTGAGCCACTTATCTTGCATATTGAATAGATAGGCCTTAAGTGCCATCCAGCGCATCGTCCACGTAGGAGCGATATTGGCATCTACATGGGCGCGGCAAAGTCGAAAGAGACACTCGTCGAGCGCCTGGCAGTCCCACCAGCCATCCATATATGACTCACCTAGACCAAGAGAGCCTTCACTGATAACCCGATTATAAAAAGCGTCGTTATGTACCTGAATATCCCATGGTCTCTTACCATCAATTTGCACATCAGCGCTCGCAAGCAGCTCTTTTACAACTGAACGAGCATCTGCTAGAGGCAGAGACACCCACATGAACCCAAAAAGAGAGACAGTGCAAACAGCAATAATTACAATCCACTTTTTCATATCTACACTCGATTTGAAATCACATACACTAGCGCATTGAGGGATTTTCAGCAAAGTTGACTTTTGATATATTCCTTACATGATTCAATTTGACAACGTAAAAAAGAGCTACGGCGGAGAGTGTATCCTCGACACAGTAAGCTTTACCCTTGGAAAACGAGAGAAATGTAGCCTTATTGGACGCAATGGCGCTGGTAAGACAACAATCTTTCGGCTCATCTGCCAGCAGGAAGAACCAGACAGTGGCCAGATCACTATTCCCAAAGGGTATCGACTGGGCTACCTGAACCAGCATATTCATTTCAGCGAGCCTTCGATCGTTCAAGAAGCGTGTCTCGGGCTTCCGGAAGAGGAAAAAGAGAGTGTCTATAAAGCAGAAGCAATACTTTCAGGCCTGGGATTTACCAAACAGCAATTTGAGCAGGCGCCATCTACACTTTCTGGAGGCTACCACCTCAGGCTGCATCTGACAAAACTCCTCCTCTCAGATCCAGACTGCCTCTTACTCGATGAGCCCACGAATTATCTCGACATTCTCTCTATTCGCTGGCTAGCAAACTTTTTGCGCACCTGGCCAAAAGAGCTGCTCATGATCTCTCATGAACGCCTCTTTCTTGATTCTCTCGTTTCCCACACCATTGGCATTCACCGCAAAAAATTGCATAAAATAGAGGGGCCAAGCCAAAAGCTCTATCAACAAATTGCGCTGCAAGAAGAAGTGTACGAAAAGTCTCGCATGGCTATTGAGAAGAAACGCGCCACTATGCAAGCATTTGTGGACCGTTTTGGAGCAAAAAACACCAAGGCCGCACAAGCACAAAGCCGTCTAAAAGCTATAGAGCGTCTGCCGGAGCTAGACGCCCTTTGCGCCATAGAAAATCTCGATTTTCACTTTCCTGCCCGCCACACGCCTTCGCAGATAATTATGAAGGTACAAGATCTTTCATTTTCATATGGCACTACCCCTCTGATTTCCCATCTTTCTTTTGAAGTACAGCGAGATGCTCGCATAGGGATTATCGGAAAAAACGGTAAAGGAAAGTCGACGCTGCTGCAGCTTTTGATTGGTAAATTCCGTGCACAAAGTGGCTCCTTTTCTTCTATTACCGACTTGCAGATTGGCTATTTTGGCCAGACTCATATCGACCAACTGCATCGTGATGCCACAGTAGAAGAAGAGATCCAGCGATCCAACCCTCTGCTCTCTCTTCAAGAAGTACGCTCTATTGCAGCTCAAATGATGTTTTCCCAAGCACGGGCTGAAAAAAAGATAGCGGTGCTTTCCGGTGGAGAAAAGAGCCGTGTTGTGCTTGCCAAATTACTTGCAGCCCCTTGCCATCTACTCTTGCTTGACGAGCCTACCAACCACCTCGATGTCGAATCCATGGAAGCCTTTATGGACGCCCTGGAGACATTTGAAGGCGCCGTTGTCATTATCTCTCACAGTGAGCTAGTGTTGCAACGCATTGCTAAAGAGCTCCTTGTCTTTCAAGACAGAGGTCAAGAAGTCTTTCCAGGAACCTACAAAGAATTTCTAGAAAAAGATGGATGGAAAGATCAAGAAGCAGCGACTCCTTCGCAAAAGCAGGAGCAGACCCATAAGGATCTCAAAAGAAAACGTGCAGAAGCTGTCCAAGAACGGGCAAAAGTTCTCAAACCTCATCTTGCCAGAGCTGCCGAGCTTGAAGCGCACATCATCAGTCTGGAAACAGAGGTCGAAACACTCTCTGCACTCCTTATACAACAAGCAAGCCTTGGCAGCTCACACAATATTGCAGAACATACCAAGGCGTTGAAAGAAAAAAACCATCAAATAGAAATGGCTTTTGCTGAGCTAGAAGCAGTCACTGCCAGCATCGAATCAGAAAAAAAACGATTCGACATTTGAAACCCAAATGACCGCCAATTTTTGGGGAGCGGCTTCTTAGAGCCGTACAGAT
>CAYOTQ010000225.1:0-3661 GCA_964406915.1 uncultured bacterium | reverse complement strand
AGGGAAATTGATAAATCCTACCGGTAGGTAAATACCTACCCAGCTTGTTTGTGTGAGAACAGTTCCAATGCACATAGCAATACACTCCCCTTTACCTGTGTATCACTTTAGTACCTTTGGTGCCCCTCAATATTGCTCTCCTTTGGTGCTGTGCAAGGAAAACTGGCTGGACTTGGAGAAAAAAAATTTTTCTTCTTCTTTTATACATATTATGACATATCTACATCATAGCTTTTCTATCATCTACATCATAGCTTTTCTATCAGTTGTCATCAGCTCTTCTACTCTTCTTCCTTTCCCTCTTCCCTTTGCCTTCCTCAATGATCTTTTTCTGCTTGATTTCTCTTGCAATATGCTCCCTGGCAGCAAGCATGGTCTTTTGAGACACTTCGCCATACAAACTGTTGACAGTTCTATGACCCTTGATGAATGCTCTCATAAACTCAATACAGAAGATCCCACAATCAGTAATTGTTTGCTGGGGCACATTCTCCAAATCAATCTTCCCTTTCCAGGTGTCTTCTTTGTCATTAGTAAAGTATTGCAGAAACCTATAGAGGTTGCCCCTTCCTTTTTTGCTGTTAACTATCTTCCCCTTATTAAATGTAGACAAGGAGTCCCAACAAGTCACTTTTTTCTGCTCCAAGTCCACAATCAACAAGCACCAGTGTTCGTTCTGCAAATTCACTGGCATAAGCAGGTATTTCAAGAATTCAGTTCTCCAAGGCTTCCATTTCTGGGCTGAACCTTGTAGATCAGGTGGTTCTTCAATTCCTGTTCCAAAGGGGTTGTAAATGTCACTGGAAGTAGGCATAGTGAGAATGATCACATCTCTTTGGTTCTTCATAGAGAGATCCTTGTTTGCAACAACACTCCAGCAATCAATGCATGATGATAACACATAATCACCACTGGTCCTTACAGTCTTCAAATCACCCTTTTCCAGCCCATAACTGCTTGAAACTCTTCTCAACTCTGAATCAACATCATGATTGGCCAATACCAAATCCAAAGCAAAAAGATCATCCTCCTCTAACACATTTTCATCTTCTGAGACATTCTGTAACCCTGACAAAGAAAAAGTGTTAAATACTCATGAGGGAAAGACAGATATTTGCAACCTTTGCTAGACTGGCTTGCAGATACTGTAGTGCTAACTTCTCCAACCTGCACCTTCTTCCCAGCCTTGGTGACATTTCCATCCTCCTTTTCATCCTCTTGCTCCTCTCTGCCTCTCTTTAAAGTTGGACAATTTCCCTTCCTATGGTTCTTAGTGTCTTTAGGACAGTCCCAGCACTTTTCAGGGCACTTTGAACCAGCAGTATGTCCAACCTTTCCACAGATTCCACATTTGTAGGGCTTTTTAGACTTGACACCATTGGATCTGGACTGATTGTTTCCAGGTTTCAAAGCATGCTCAGGGGGTCTTCCAGTACTCTTGACAGAGGCAGCAAGCCCAAACCCACCAGTCTCTTTCATGTGAGTCTCTTCCCAAACAATTAGACATTTCTCCAACTCATCCATTGCCTCAAGGCTGCCCTTTCCATATCCAATTCTTTGCACCAATTGATAGAAGTGATTAGTCAGCTCATTTCTTCTCTCCTTAGGAGAGATCTTATCCAAAGGCTTTGCTCCCCCTTGCATGACAACTATATCCACACTTTCTACAACAGAGTCTTCTCCAAAGTCACCTCCATTGTCAGCTATGTACTGCTCAAAAGGTACTGGCTCAGGCCCTAAATCTACACCCTCTGGAAAATCTTCCTCAGCAGGCCTACTATCAACATCAGTACCTATGCCTTGCTTGGCTTGGAAAGGACTGATGTTTCTCAATTGAATCTGAGGCTGTTTTGAGTCTCTCCACCATCTAGAATGTGCAGATTCCCAAGGGACTTTCAACTGCAACTGAACCATCACACATAGGATATGTCTACAATGAATTCCAAGGTAAACTGGCATATTGCAAGAGCAACTCCAACCAGATTCAAGTTGTCTCACAGTTCTGGAAAGCAAATCCTGTTCCCCATCCAGTCCTTTCCTAGATACATGCCAAACCTTTCCATCCCCCTGCATTTTGGCTTCATAATTGTGCACCTCATTAAATTGAGTCAGAATCAAACTAAATGCTTTCTGGGACAAATGATCAGCCAAAGGAGAAACAAGAGGGGAGAGATTGGTCTTGCTGTTTGCTCTCTCTTTGCTCCTTGACTCCTCTCTTTCCAAATATGCCAAGAGCTTATCTACAACAACAGCCAATGAATGAGAGGCCCCTACTCCAAGATTCTGCCAGATAGAATTGGTGTTTTCAGCACCACTTTGACTATTCCAACCATTTGAAAACACTTTCAGAGTCTGCAACCTCCTTGTCAGTACTTGGTCCAGCATGGTCTGCTCTTTCTCCTTTAAATCATGCTGAGAAATACCTTGCACCAATTCCCTGGCCTCATTTACCCAGGATTCCATCAGCCTCACACTATCTGAAGTTAGAATCTTCTCCATGATCTGGTGCAAAGAACTCCATTCACCAGCCTTGGATAGATGTTTGGTGGTGATACTGGTCCTAAAGTGTTTCCAGCAGCTCCAAAATTCCACAGAAGGATCCACAGCTTTGATAGCACTCTCAATACAACCATCACCATCAGCTATAGAAAGTTTCCAAGGTCTCTTTGAAGCATTTGTGGTGGTTTCAAATGCTTTGCAGCAATCTTCCACAAAGATTTTCCAGTTGGCTCCATTACTACTGTCAAAGAGTGCACATGCAGCTATTTCCAAAGTCTGATTGCCTTGAACTGTACAAGAGGCCAAATGATATCCATTCTGAGAGACTCCATGCTTGTCATCAAAAAGTCTAATGTCCCCATACAGACTTCCTTTCCTTCTTTGTCCAGGGAGAGCAAAAAACACATATTGGAGATGTTTGTCAAAGGCAACATTGATGTAAGTCTCAGGCAGCTTCTTCTGCACTCTCAGCAAAAGCCCCAATACTGCCAACAGGTCTGGGTGACAAGATTGTGGCTGGATAGTCACCAAAGACTCTCCATCTCTTATCATCACATCAAATGTCTCAGGTGCATCCTTGCCTCTGAGTGAAAGCTTTTCCTTCTCTAATTTTCTTCGAAGGTGATTGTAAGTAGCTTCCTTGAGAGCATCCTCTCCTCCCATAGCATCACTGACTGCAATCAAGGTCCTCTTTTGTAGTTCCAGTCCTTGTGAGCCATCCTGTGCTGCTACTTCTTTAAAATCCTCCACCAGCTCAAGTAGCTTTTTGCTTGCCCTCTGGGGCTTCCTGAGAACATGGCCAGAGTGCTCCTTCACCCCCTTCTGGCCTAGGCCAAACCAAAAGTCCTTTTTCTCCCCAAAAGGATGGTGTAGGAGCAATCTAAAAGAACAACCTTTCTGCCAACATTCAAAAACAGATGTTTTCTTTTCTGTTTGCTTTGCCATGATATCCCTGTTCTTGGATAATGGGCTATATCCTTTGAGCTTGAACAGCTCAAGGGCCTTTAGAGCAGCTTCCAAAGAAGGAAAACCTTCCCCCAAAAGGGTATCCAGAGCTCCTCTAAACTCATCAGCATGGGCAGGGGATTCCTTGTCCGTATCCTTTTCCTCACTTTGGCTAAAACTGTCGAAACTCATCAGAAAGACACTCCAAACTTGTATT
>CAYOTQ010000224.1:0-3672 GCA_964406915.1 uncultured bacterium | reverse complement strand
TGCCAAGCCATGGCTGCATGTCGGCTTGTACATACGAGGAGAAAAGAGCTGCAAGCGCAAGTAAGCATCTACAAATCATCAATGTACCTCGCGTGCTGCCAAATAGCGCTCAGCTTCTAATGAAGCCATACAGCCAGTGCCGGCTGCTGTCACCGCTTGTCTGTAGACATGATCTTGCACATCACCGGCAGCAAATACGCCCGCGACTGACGTTTGCGTAGTGCCAGCCGCTACCTTGATATACCCTGTCTCCAGTAGCTCGAGCTGCCCTTGCAAAAATGCTGTATTGGGCACGTGGCCGACTGCAAAGAAAAGGCCTCCTGCAGGACGCGTCTCAATTTTATTTGTTTTGAGGTTGCGTACTACCACTTCTCGTACAACGGTATCTCCCTTCACCTCATCGATGACACTGTCCCAGACAATTTCGATTTTGGGGTGATGCTTGGTCCTCTCTGCCATAATCTTTGAAGCACGAAGTTCATCGCGACGATGTACCAGATAGACTTTCGAGGCATACTTTGTCAAAAACATAGCTTCTTCGCATGCAGAATCGCCGCCACCTACCACATAGAGCTCTTTATTTCGAAAGATAGGGATGGCGCCATCACATACCGCACATGCTGAAACCCCTTTTTGCCAGAATTCTCCGTCTCGCGTGCCTGGAATATCAAGACGTTTAGCGGTAGCGCCAGTACTGATGATGACTGCTTCTGCAAGTACTTCCGTCTTCGATCCTTTGATGCGAAATGGGGGGCCATTTTTGAAAGAAACTTCAAGTACATCTTCTGTCAGGCACTTTGTGCCAAAACGAATAGCTTGCTGCTTAAATTTATCCATCATCTCCGGCCCTGAAATCCCTTCGGGAAATCCCGGATAATTTTCAACATCAGTAGTCGTCATCAGCTGGCCTCCTGCCAAGCCTGCAAGAAAGCCTTCAAAAAGAATAGGTTCTAGCTCTGCTCTGGCGGCATAAATTGCGGCTGTGTACCCTGCCGGACCAGATCCAATAATAACTACTTTGCGTTTTTCCATGTGGCGCTACCTTGGTGATAAAGAGGTAACAATGTACGCAATACTGCCATTTATGATCAATCTTTGCTCCTCATTTTCTAGACGAAAACAGGTCTGGCGTTATACCCTTTTTCTAAAACTTTTGCTCCACACTCTTGCCTATATGACCTTTCTGGAACCAATAACGAACAATTTTTCGACTGTCGATACTATTGAAGATACGAAGCCTCCTCATTCACGGCTGCCTCTTCCCGATTCTCTACCGCCTCACATATGCGATTTTCCACAGGAGCTCATTGTAACTATCCTCCAGCTTGTCGATATCAATACTGTCGGGATGCTTGCCTTCACGTGCCACACACTCTTTCACAATATATTCATACGCTCCCCACTTCCTTCGAATCTATTGAGCGCAATTGTTACACGCACTCTTCAGCTAAGAGATGTTTCTGCTACTAAACGCTTGTGCGAGCAAATCAAGTACCAAGTAAAGGTGCCTATCGATCTGACGCTCTATCATAGCGGACCAGACCTGAATCAGGCGCTCGAAATCCTACAGCAGAGCTTTGAGGTGCATAGCTTGAGTCTGAAAATTCCAAAACTTCAGATGGGAACCGCACACGCAATCTGCACAAAATGCCCAGGTGTAAAGAAACTTATATTTCAGCTAAGCAAATTTGCTTTTGCAAATGAGCCGGGCCTTGCCACTGTTGAAGAAATACATATTACCTCTCCGGGCACAGTCAACCTTCCACAACTTTTTCACCTCTTTCCTTCACTAAAACGTCTGGTCATCAATGCGAATATGAATGCTGATATTGAAAAACTTCCTCCTTTCAGCAATTCATTAGAATATTGTATTCCCTCAAACTATCTTGCCTATTCTCAAGGCAGTTATTTTTCTGATATAGAAGAAATTGCAACGAGTATCCCGTGTCAAACAGCAGGCATGACAACTGGTATCGCTGCCTATTATTTTGGCTCCTACTATCATCACAGCAAGAATTACGCAAAAGCAGAAGAATTTTTACAAAAAAGCATTGCATTGAGTCCTCGCTTTGTGCCGGCCAAAGAACTCTTGGCACATTTGCTTATGGATGCACAGCCAGGACGAGCGGAACAACTCTTGAAAGAGTGTCTTGACATCTTTCCTCAACACAGCCAAGCTGCCCATACTCTTGGCCGCCTTCTTCTAAAAGCAGACCGCAAACAAGAGGCTATCCCATATCTCATGAAAGCTGCCTTGATAGAAGAGAGTGACGGCACTGACTTTGTAGCTGTTATCCGGGACCTATATTCCGTAGCTCCAGCCACAGCCGATAAAATTATCAAACAGTATGTAAGAAATGGTCAGAGAAACTTCCTGATTTGTCAGCACCTCCAAGATATTTCTTACAATCCAACCATTGCAAGTGCAATGTTTGCGCACCTTTCTGAGATCCCTACATTCAAATACTCATCGGATTTTGATCTCTTTTGGCAGCTTATCTGCGTGCAGAACAGTGGGACTGCATGGAATGACGCTGCCTTTGACTATGTAACACAGCAAATTCTTCCAGAGTACATAGAGGCAATGCGCCAGCTTCTGAAAAGCAATCTGTTTGCAGACATACAGCCATGGTTTTCTATCTTTGATATCTTAAAGAAAAGTGGAGGGGATATCATACCGCTTCTTGATGAATTTTATGCTGCCGACTTTTTTCTGCACATGGTTAATGCAAATAGCCTCGTATTGCTTGATTTTTTATCAAAGTCAGATTGGAAGGTTGAACGCCAGCACGTGCTTCGACTCATTCAGTCGACAAGAACATACTCTTGGATATTGGTAGATTATGCCAAAAAGTTCACAGACAATGAAAGTATTCTCCAAGAACTATGTGAACTTGCCAGCGATTCTGGCGATATTTCTTTGCAAGCAAAGCTTATACCGTATTTGCCAGCATCGTTTATCCGAACAAAAATAGAATTTCTATATAACTCCTTTAGAAGTAATCCAAACAATAAAGAGATTCATATTCAGCTTGCTGGTGCATATGTAGAGCGAAAAAACCTTAAGCTAGCAGAGCTTTTTGTCAAACGCGCCCAAGAGCATGAGGCGGATGTAGAACAAATTAGACAAAAGCTAGACGCCTTGCGACTTTCTACAGGATGAGGTCTGATAAAGAGGAAACAATAGCCAGTCCTTCGATGTGAGAAAAGTGCTGATCATACGTACACACAGCACAGCCATGTTCGAATGCTTGTGCCGCAATCCAAATGTCATTGGTAGGAATTGGAGAGCCTTTACGTCTTAAAGACAGCACAATTTGGCTGTAAAAATGGGCAGTTGCTGAAAGAATCGGTAAGACTGTTATACGAGAAGACTCCATAAATTTTTGCAAATCTAGTCGATTTTGCTTTGCTTTCTTACCATTGTCAAAACCAAAAAGCAGCTCTCCAATGACTATAGGACTCATAGCGATTGTTTCGGCATGTTGGATAATTTCAACGATAGCAGGATCTGCACACCTAAATGCAGAAAAAGCGTTGGTGTCCAGCAATATCGGTCTCATTTCCAAAGCTCGTTGTCAATTTTTTCAAAAATTTTCGTGCTTTTATCAAATTCTTGCACTTCTTTCAAAGACCAACTGCCTATCAGAAAGTCAAGATCATGGTGAATCA
>CAYOTQ010000223.1:497-3683 GCA_964406915.1 uncultured bacterium | reverse complement strand
CAATCGGTAAAAAGAGATACTCGCAAAATAGCTGCTGCGATACAGCAGATCGCTTCTCGAACTGATATGAAGCTACATAAAAAAATCACCGTCGGCAGAGAGCTTTCGAAAAAATCAGTTTTGGACTGGATCAAGAGGTCAAAGATCAAGAAAAATGACCTTATCATCTTTTACTACTCCGGTCATGGATACAATTCCAAAAAAAAATCATGTAAGTGGCCTTCTATGTATTTCTCAAGCACAAACAGCCAGCTTGAACTGACTGACGTAATCTCCGCTATTAAAAAGAAAAAGGCACGTCTGAGCCTCATAATTTGCGACTGCTGCAATGACACAGTCCCCCATCAATATCGCACCATCCAAATACCACAAGCTCCTGTTTCTTTTTTCGACCAGGGACTAAAACAGCTCTTTAAACATAGCAAGGGCACCATCATCGCGTCAGGAGCTAAAGCAGGAACAAAAGCGTGGAGCACACTAAGCGGCAGCGTCTTTACTCATGCATGGATCTTGGGTGTACAGCAAGAAGCTATGCGACCGAACCCCCGATGGAAAAAGGTGTTTTCCCATGCCAAAACTATCTGTAAAGTGTTCCAACGCCCCCAGATAGAGCTACGAGTCTCTTAGCAAGCGTTCTTCAACTGATAAAGTTGATCTCTTAGCTCTCTTGAATACTGCTTCGTAACTCTTCAACCCTGTATCAAAAATGAGGCAATAGACTGCTGACTGCACGTTTCTAAATATAAAAGATTTTAAAACCAAAGTGACCAATACACAAGTCCGGCAGAGACGGATGTGACTGCGAGAAGAGATATGCCGGATTAATCAGAAATTTAGGCAATCTTCATCTCTTCTTTATACGCAAAAAATATGCTTTTGGAAAAAAAGAGCTGTAAAAAAACAATGAAATACCGAAAGATTCGAAGCATGAGTGAACCGCAACCGTTCGAACTTTCGCACTTAACACATTAGGTGACGGAAAGGTTGCTGTGAGGTATTCTCACGAGGCATGCTTAGAGGAGAGACTTTCCCCAAAAGCTTGCCTTCAGGTTAGCAAATTACAGATAAGGAGAAACTGTATGAAACCAACGAATTCAAGAGCATATTCAAGCGCATATTTCTTGGCGTTGAGCATCGCATTAGGTGCCGGCCTTGCAGTACCATCAAGTGGACTGAGCGCAGCTGGATTGAATGCAGCAAAAGATGCCAAGCAAGAAGCTGGATGTGCTCGCTGTAAAAAATCACAGCGTATGCCAAGAAAAAAAGAAGCACAGCTGTACAAAGAAATGGCAAAAGTAGCGAAAGCCACTAAAGAAGAAGTGAACAAAAAACATGGAAATATCCAGCCTAAAGATCTCGCTCCGAAGGCTGCTGCATTTGCACGAGTATTCCATACTCTCACAGAAATGTCTCCAAGAGGCGATATTATCACCTTGCAAGACGGTTCTGCTTGGAGCGTGGGCGAAGATTACCATGCTATCGCTGCATCATGGATGCCTAGCAATGAACTCAACATTTCCCCAAATCTAAGTGTTTGGTACAAACTCTTCGGCTGGGGTAATGGTTCTCCAAAGTATAAGTATCTTATCACCAACAATGATAAGAATCAGTCAGTAGAAGCAAATCTGTCTCTCGGGCCCTTTGTTCATAACGTCAATACTAAGCGTATCCGCCGTATCGACAAGTCACGAGGCGAAATTTACTTCACCAACGGTACTCTCTGGAAATGCGAAGCAAAAGGTGCTGCTGGCGAGATCTTCAACGAATGGAAAGTTGGCGACTATGTAACTACAGGCACCAACGACACATGGTTTTCTTTCTGGAATCAAGATATCATCATCAACTTCAGTGCTGATAACTGGATCCCAGCTGAACGCCTCTTTTAAGACCTTTTTTCTTTCATGGCGAGTGCATTTGCCACTCGCCTTTTTCCTATCTACATCAAAATAATCATTTTAAGGAGTTTTTTATGAGTATGCATGACGTGCTAGCAAGCACCTATACTACTACCTCCCATTCTGGAGGCTCTCCAACACCCCAACAGTCGCAACAAGCCTCCCTTACTGCAAAAATATGTGAAATATTTCTCCACGTGCTTCCAATACTTGCAACACTTGGCTCTGCAGCTCTTTTACTCGCTACCGGACATCCTCTAGCTCTGATAAGCACCCTTGCCTGTGCCTCATGGACCGTCTTTTCCTTCTTTCCTGAGCTTCCAAGCTACGAGATTGGAGATGTACGCACGCACACGCATATCACTCATTCACGACCACTCTGGACTCCTCCTCGTATGCCTCCATGCTCTATTTACCAGGAAATTTCAGTACTTCACGTTCCAACGTCGCCAACACCCCCTACTATACCTGTTTATACGTACAACCCTCCTGTATACAGGCCTGTTCAACAGCCTCACTATCCACATTACCCCAGTGTACCTAAGTACCCGACTGTACCTACTGTTGTGGATGTGACAGACCACCCAAATCCTCTCGAAAGAGGGCCAGTCGGCAGACAAGACGAATATGTCGACGATAGACCCCTGCATCCATTAGGAGCACGCGGTGCAGTAGGCAGAAGACATCGTTGACCATAAAACTTATTGTTTTGATTACCCTCTAATAGATAGACTGTGACTTTTTTGGGAGATTTCTCATGAATCGCAAAAAAGTCACAATTCTTACCCTTCTTCTCTTTTCCTGTCTTTTGCTTGCCCTCGGAGCCTTTTTCTGCATACCTGAATCCACACCCCCTGTATCGAATGCAGCCGCCGGACCATCCATCCCCCACAAGACAATCTGTTTAAATATGATTGTGAAGAATGAAAAGGATGTCATCACCCGCTGTCTTGCCTCTGTTTCTTCCATTATTGATTACTGGGTGATTGTAGATACCGGCTCTCAAGATGGCACTCAGGAGATCATCAAGGCCTACATGAAAGAGCAGGGCATTCCAGGAGAGCTTCATGAGCGCCCATGGATCAACTTCGGACATAACCGTAACGAAGCGCTCCAACTAGCCTCCGGGAAAGCCGACTATCTTTTTTTCATCGATGCAGACGAATATTTAGTATATGAGCCTGATTTTACCTTGCCTTCGCTCGACAAGGACTACTACTACATGACTCTTACCTGCTCTGGCAGCAAGTGGAACAAGGTGATGCTGGTCAATAATCATCAGGAATGGAAA
>CAYOTQ010000223.1:0-487 GCA_964406915.1 uncultured bacterium | reverse complement strand
ACATCTATACCACCGACGGAGCAAGATCTAAAGATCCGGAAAAGTACAGAAAAGATGCCGCTATATTAGAAGAAGCATTGAAGGAAAACCCAAACGAGGCACGCAACGTCTTTTATCTTGGACAGAGCTATGAGAATGCAGGAGAGGCAGCAAAGGCAATAGAGGCCTATGAAAGACGAGTCCTTATGGGTGGGTGGATAGAAGAGATCTACGCCTCTTTATACCATATTGCAAGACTGCAAGAACAGCTGCAAATGCCACCCGAAAAAGTGATCGCTAGCTATCAACGCGCTTATGCTTTTCGTCCTACGAGAGCAGAGGCTTTATATCATTTGTCGAGGTACTATCAAAGTCAAGGTGATTATAAAAAAGGATATCAAGTAGCTTCTATCGGCCGTACACTTCCAGTGTCGAAAGATCTTTTAATTGTTGAAGAGTGGATATACCAATATGGACTGATTCTGGAACAGTCTGTCTGCGCCTATTG
>CAYOTQ010000222.1:0-3684 GCA_964406915.1 uncultured bacterium | reverse complement strand
GATTTTGTGGAGGGTATGAGTAGAGTGGTTGGATAGAAAACTGGCCTGTATGATACTCCCCTTTCTGCAAGCCTGCCTGTTGCAATCCATCAATGACTTCCTGCATCTTGCCATTATTATCAGACAATCCAAGCTGCGCTGTCTCCGCACGTGTCACAACGCTCACATTAAAGGTGACAGTATCTGCAGGTTTGTGCACTACTGCTGTTCCGGTGACAAGAAGTTTTGGCAGCACTGGAGTCTTCGCATGACAAGGGGTTGTGCCACACAAGAGATAGATAATGACAGAAGCTACTACAGTTTTGATTCGCATAAATCTTTCACCTTAATGTTAGGAATTGGCTATATGATGGTTAATCACACCCAATAGAAGCAAGATCTTCCTTCTATCTCTCGCGTCCAATCGGATTCAAAAGCTGTAGGCGAAATTTCTTACGGATTTGGGCCGGTTGGTAGGAATGTTTTGCCTGCCTAAGCTCAGGCAAGCCTAGATCTTGCTCCATATTGAGCCACTTGGCCCTGTCAAGCAGTGAGGTAGCAAGCCGCTGATACATATATTGATACACCCCTTTATAAGAAGTGTCTCCCTTTGCAAAATGAAGAACAAACGCACCTTGTCTTGCGAGCTCTCCGATGACGAGCCCTATAGGCTCTTTGTTACAAAAGAAAAGAATGCCCTCAAGAGCGAGTACTTTGCTGTGATCGATCGCCTCTTGGCACACCTGAAAATCAGCCTCATCCTTATTGTTTTGACGCCATTTTTTAATAAGAGCATGCGCAAAGGGGGCGCTTTGTTCATCAAGTACTTGCTGGGTGATAGTATCGCCGTATAAGGTTGTAAATTGTTTGATAAGATTACGTTTTTTGCTCAAATGGCGTCCCGCAAGATCGCTCATGCTGCGCATATCATAGATATAATCGCTATCTGCCTCAGAGTATTGAACTGTAAACAACGAAGGATCTGCTGCAGACACCCACTCTTCTGGAATTGGAAAAAAGCATGTAGCTTCCTGCTGAAGCAACTCGACAGGAAAATAAGGCGATAGCGGCTGCAAAAAGGGAGTCTGGTCATAAGCTTTACCTTTGATAAAGAGCTTCTCGCCTTCCCAGAGCAGCGCGTGTTCATGGACGTGTCGAAAAAGGTAGAGATTGGCAAAGCTATACTCCGACAAAAGCCCATTGCTTGCCACAAGTGCCTGCTGCACAATCTTTTGATGTGCCAGGCTAATCGCTTCACATCTCACTTAATAAACCGCTGCAAAGAGCCATAGCGTTGATACACACTGCCCTTAGGAATGCTCACTAGTGCCAGGACAATAGCAACAAAACTGCTTGTCCATACACTATTTGCAGCACCAAAATACCATGGCAGCACCGCCACTACAATCGCAAGCAGAATATTGAGCAAACGCACGCTGCGGCAGACCTCAGCAAAAGCAGTGATCGAAAACAGACAGACAAATGCACCAAGAATATGATTGGCCACATCTAACTCATGGACATTCCCACGATATACCATCAGCCAAATGCCAACAATGACCGAAAGTACCAATGTCACAGGCAGCGTGGCGCCCCAACACATGGCAGGAAGTAGACTCTTCAATGGCGCATTTAAAGCTGGTGAGCGCGTGTCGATATGGCCACCTACACTACGACTGCCATACCAGAAGGTCCATTTGAATGATTTACCATCTTTTTTTGCCTGAATAAGAAACTGCAACGTCGCCATCACCTCATCCATCGCAAAGGCGATCATTAACAGTACAACTACCGCTTCCAGAATGCCCCAACTTGACCAAGAGCCTTCTGTGAGTGGCTGAAAGAGAACGCACAAGCTACTGATTACCCCGCCGCCAACTACCAGAGCTCCAAACAAGAGCACCATCCAAGGCATCGTATGCCACCTGCGCGAGCCGCCTTTACATCCCACCATCGTGAGAATAGTGTAGAGACTTGCTCCAATAGCGGCATAGGCACTGACACTGTGAGCAGCGGTATCGCCAAACAGCGGATCTGGAAGGGTGTTGATATACGTATAGTGATATGCTGCAAGATATCTGGCAATAAGGCTTGCAAAGAAACCAAGGACAACGACAGGAAGACGCTGTAGCCATGATGAGGGATTGTACGACCAGTCGGCAGGCACCTCAGGCCCAGACTCTATCAATCCTGGTGTTCCAGGAATAATCACGCTAAGTGCGATAGCCAAAACACCTATTATGGTATCGTTGAGATATTCATAAGGCGTTGGTATGGCAAGGAGGATAGGGGCTATTTGAAGCCAGATGCCAACTCCACAGACTGACCATGGGGCCCATCTTTTCTCCTCTTTCATGGAAAAAAGTCCAAAAATCAAAAGCGCCAGACCTGATAAAGCATCGCTACAACCAATCAAAATCGACGGCTGAGGAAAGGTCATTAAACCCGCTAAGAGCCAAATACCTAAGGCGCACGTGACGTAGCGCGTCCACAACGTGTTTTCGTGACGTTTTTCCAGCAGTTTGGGATATCCAGCAATGCCTATCTCTCTTTCCATGACACACCTCACTCTTACTATTTTCTGTATCAAGAGCAATAAAGTATGTCAATAAAATATTTTACTTTATCTCAGAGTCTAGAGAGAGTTGCTGAAGCGTATCGGCTGCCATTCGATTGGCATCGGCAATCATTTTTCTCTTGTTGAGAGCTTCGCTACCCCAGTCATAATCAAGAAATAGCCGTTCGTGAAAGCGTCTGACTTCAAGAGAAGCTGTGCCACCTGATTTTCCCGCCACTTCCGGCTCCAATAAGAGAGCAAACCGTCCATTGACGCAATTGATCGCAATATTTGGGATACATCGATCGCCGGATCTTGTCGTGATTAAGAGCCTCTCATCAGGCAAAAAACCATCACCTTCACAGAGCAGCAGACGTGCATCTGGCACCAACCGTTTGATGCTGATGCTAGCTTCATCTTTGCCCTCGGCCTTGATAGGATAGGGCACAAAAGATGTCTTCATAACTGTCTTTAGATCTTTAGAGACCAGCCAATAATCTACCGGCTCTCCCTGGAAAAAGTTGAAGAGAAGGACAAGATCATTATCAAGCATCATTGTTCCAGGGCCCAGCTGCCTTCCAAGCTCTCCATGATCATCTGCCTCATACTCAAAGACAGGTGTAGGAGGTTTTCCAAGGCTTTGACAGAAAAGCACAAACTGCATTTCAAGAGGCGCCTTACGCACAATAAATTGATACGCAGCTACATTTCCCACATTTTCTATGGAGACGTCTTCAAATTTTTGTGCACGAAACACAATATTGTAAGGATTTGCGATCTCATTGACATCAAAGAGATGTGAGGGAATACTTGGACTTTTTTCCTCTGCTTGCAGCAGGCAATTAGCCCAGCTTAAGAAAAAAAAGATGGCTGGAAGCATGATTGTTTTCTTGACTGTAAATAATAATGTTGCCATTAGACGAAAAGATGCGTAAAATTTTGCGAATTTTTGTGTCCTGAACAGCTTTGTCCTGAAAATGTTGAAAAAGAGCTTTATTGTTATGAAAATTTTTTCTTATGGCTTCCGGGCAACGGAACAGGTAAAAATTACTAGCTTATATTTGAGTGTAAAATGAGCTTTTAACAAGATTATAATTGAATATGTGGATACAACTGGTGCACCATTAGTCGTTTTTGGTGATGTGCAA
>CAYOTQ010000221.1:0-3691 GCA_964406915.1 uncultured bacterium | reverse complement strand
CAATATTTGTCACGGTATAGGCACCACCAAATACCCAGCGTTTCACTTGCACTGTCTGTTTCATTTCAACAAAAGCTCTCTTTGGAAATTCAAGAGCAAAATTTTCTTCTGGGCCGAGTTGCAGTGTCTCTATAATATCCACAGGATCGAGTCGATTTGGGACTTTGCCTTCAAAGAAATTATGTTCTCGAATGAGGTGAGGAAGGAGAGCGCTAAATTTAATTGTTCGCTGATTGTCTGTATTTGTGACTGTAATCTCACTCTTTGCTGGCCCACCGGCTCATTTTTGGGGCTTAAAAGGGCTACAATCTGAATCATAACCGTGACAAATGGGGCAGATTTGCCAAAGAGCAAACGACTCTGCTTTGAGCGTAAATTTTCCATCAGAGCCCGATTTGAGGGCTGCTATGGAGAGCTGCTCTAACTTGTCTGCAATGGTCTTGTATGAAACTTGGCGCTCTTCCAGAGCCTTGCGATCCTTTTCGCAACATTCGAGCAGGGATTCGCCCTGGGCAAGAAAACCAGACTCCGAACTACACCCATACCTCCCTTGTGCGGTTCCTGGTTGTGGGTAGAGCCGCTTAGTATACAGTTCAAGGTCAGAATTTGTGAGATGAAGCGCAGACCCAACTGAGGCAAGTTGCATATAAAACTCCTTTACTATGAAAGCACGTAAAAGGTTATCACATCTCTGGCATTTTCAGCATCTTTGCAGGCCGATCCTGCACTAATTTGCTTCTCCACGATCGAATGAGGAGAGCAAGCTCTTGATCAATTGCTATTAACCTGAATTCTATAGTCGAGAAAGAGGCGCATATTTTGCCACCAGTCGGCGCGTCGAGCCATCCTTTGTAAACTGGATATCATACACAAGGCCAAGAGAACTATTTTCGGCATGAATAATCTTGCCCACACCAAACTGTGGGTGAAAGACCACTTCACCAACAGATCCCGAAGGACGTTCAGCCTCTTTTTTGGATGGAGGGGGAGCGGCAGGCGAGGCAAACATATCGGGACGAGAGGCGCTAGATGTAGTAGTCGCGATATTCTTTCGCAAGTGGATGGGGATCTCTTTGAGAAAACGGCTTGGAAACATGCGCCTGACAGACCCCCAGAGAGCACGCTGCTGCGCGTAGCTGATGAACAGATGCTCTTTGGCGCGAGTGAGCCCCACATAAAAGAGCCGACGCTCTTCTTCAACTTGCGAGGGGTTATTTCGGCAATTGACATGAGGGAACAGGTCCTCTTCAATCCCGACAAGAAAGGCGACTTGAAACTCTAGCCCCTTGCCTGTGTGTACGGTCATGAAAGTGACGCTGTTTTCAGCATCACCCGCTTGATCCGCACTGCTTGCAAGAGAGATTTCTTCTAAAAACTTTGAAAGGGAAGCTACTTGTTCTCCTGTTTCTCGTTCTCTTGTTTCTTGTTCTCCTGTTTCTCGCTCGCCTGTTGATTGCTCCATTGACTCGGCTTCAGCAGCTTGGACATTCTTTTCCCACTCGCCAGCCTTCACAACAAGCTCCTGCAGGTTTTCAAGTCTCTCTGCTTTGGTAGGAGTGTCTTCATCCAGGACGGTTAAATACCGGGTCTGAAAAATAGCGCCACGTACAAGATCTTGCAATGATCCTTCTTGACGTAGCTGCTTTAGCAGGCAAAAGCTCTGTCCGAAGTCAAGCCAGCCCTCTTTTTGTTTGCTATTAAGAGTAAATGGCAAGGAAGCAAAATTCTTTTCTTGATAGACCTTGAGCATAAAATCAAGGATCGCAAGACCAGATGCTTGGCAAGCTTCTTGTATTTTGGCAATACTTGCCTCGCCAAAACCTCGTTTTGGCAGATTGATGACGCGAAGAAATGAAATCAAGTCCTGAGGGTTGTCAAGAAGACGCAGCATGCTTAAAATGTCTTTGATCTCTTTTCGCTGGTAAAAGGAAATTCCACCTACAAGCGTATAGGGGATTCTTCGACTAATGAATTCATCTTCCAGCACACGCGACTGAAAGTTTGTTCGATAAAAAACGCAAACATCCTTAAAACCAATTCCCCTCTTCTTTGATAGCTCAAGAATCGTATTTGCTACAAATGCCGCTTCTTTTCTATCAGAGGAGGCTGCAAACACTCCTATAGGCTCTCCTTCTCCAAGAGCACTCCAGAGCTTTTTTTCATATTTTGCGTTGTTATTTTTGATGACCGCATTAGCCGCTGCAAGTATTGTCGAGGTGCTTCGATAGTTTTGCTCCAACTTGATGATTTGAGCACCCGGGAAGTCATTTTCAAAGCTAAGGATATTGCGGATATTGGCACCCCGCCAGGAGTAAATCGACTGGTCAGGATCGCCCACAACAAAGAGGTTGCAACTGGTGCCAGAAAGCAGCTTGACAAAGGTATATTGTGCCACATTTGTATCTTGATACTCGTCTACTAAGAGATGCGTCCATCGTGACTGATAGTAGGCAAGCACTTCAGGAAACTGGCGAAACAGCTGTACGGGAAGAAATAGCAGATCATCAAAGTCAAGCGAGTTGCACTGCTTTTGTTTTTGCAGGTAGCGCTCATACAGCGCAAGTGATGCCTCGTCATCTTCGCTTGTAGAGGGGCTAAGACCGTTTTTTGCCGCGGAAATAAAAGCACGAATAGACTTCAAGTCGATTGCCTGAGCGACACCAAGCTCTCGAGCAGACTCTTTCAACAAGCGGTCGGTATCATCTTCATCATAAATTAGAAAATCGCGGCCATAGCCGAGATGGTGAATAGACTCTCTCAAGATTCGCGCGCCAAGACTATGAAAGGTGCAGACAAGGACTGAATGGCTGGCATACTTTTCCACCCGCTCTTTCATCTCTTTTGCGGCTTTATTGGTAAAGGTAAGCCCTAGAATGTTTGACGCTTCTATTCCTGATCGTAGCAGATGGGCAATCCGCAGCGTGGCTACCTTCGTTTTTCCAGAGCCGGCACCGGCCAAAACCAGCATCGGTCCTTTCTGGTGCTGGACGGCTTGCTTCTGTTGGGGATTGAGAGAATGAATATGTTGTTCTAATTCTGCTGGCATGCCCTGAAATTGTAGGCTATGTCATGCTTTTTGTCTTTTAAAAAAGCAACAAGACAGGCAGGATTCTAAGGTATAGAAGAAGAACGTGTGTAATGCTGAAATTCTTGTCTTACTTATCTTTTTTACCCTCTCTAGCATGTTTACCCTTCCTAGCATGTTTATCCTTCCTATCATGTCTTTTCCTTTTTTCCTCATTATTGGCTATCGAAAATGGGGTCGACAGGCTGTTTACAAATGACTATATCTCAATCGTACGAAACAAAAAAATTGGACTGATCACCAACCAAACAGGTGTAACTAAAAGCCTTGAATCTACCATTCATCTCTTCTTGCGTCAGCAAAAACAGGCCCAATTCACTCTCAAAGCTCTCTTTGCTCCGGAACATGGCCTCTTTGGAGATGTGTATGCCGAGCAAAAGGTTGCCTCTATACCAACATTTGAGGGTGTTCCTGTCTACAGTTTGTATGGGGCAACAAGACGTCCGACAAAAGAGATGCTAAGCTCCATCAACCTGCTCGTCTTCGATATACAGGATGTTGGCTCGCGCCCATACACCTTCGTCTCCACACTATTGTATGCCATGGAAGAGGCTGCAAAACACCATATTCCAGTTGTCGTTCTTGACAGGCCCAATCCAATCAATG
>CAYOTQ010000220.1:0-3727 GCA_964406915.1 uncultured bacterium | reverse complement strand
TGAAGAGGTAGGCTTGTCTCTGGAAGATGCAAATCCAAACATGCTAGGTCATGCAAAAACAGTCAAAGTATCCAAAGATGAAACAACCATCATCGATGGATCTGGCAATCAAAAGATGATCCAGGATCGCGTGAAGCAGATCAAAGCAGAAATTGCCAACTGCACATCAGACTATGAACGCGAAAAACTCGAAGAGCGCCTCGCAAGACTGTCTGGCGGCGTTGCCGTGATCAATGTAGGTGCTGCTACAGAAACAGAGCTGAAAGAAAAGAAAGCACGCGTTGAAGATGCGCTGCACGCAACTCGCGCGGCTGTCATCGAAGGAATCGTGCCAGGAGGAGGCGTAGCGCTTCTTCGTGCAGTTCCTTGCCTTGACAAACTCAAGCTCTCCGGAGATGAAGCTATTGGCGTCGCTTTGGTACGACAAGCTGCCTTTGAGCCTGCCATTGCCATTGCAAACAACTGTGGCAAACAAGGCCAGCTGGTGGCTGAAAAGGTCTTTGAAGCAAAAGGCGCCTTTGGCTACAACGGTCTGACCGATCAGTTTGGCGACATGGTGAAGCAAGGAGTCATTGATCCAGTGCTCGTGACAAAGACAGCCTTGATCAACGCCGCATCTGTTGCTGGAATGCTTCTCACAACAGCCGCTATGATTACCGACAAACCAACCAAGAAAGCAGCAGACCCAGCTCACGCCATGGGCGGAGGAATGGGCGGCATGGGTGGAATGGGCATGGGCGGCATGGGTATGGGAGGAATGGGCGGTATGGGCATGGGAGACTTTTAAGCTCCTTTCATTCCCTCTCAACATACGTATGAGTGAGAGCGCCTGCCGCTCTCACTCTTTATACATAGGAAATATACGATGCCTACATATCTTTATAAATGTGATCACTGCGCAAAAACACACGAAATCTTTCAAAAAATAAATGATGACGCCCTCACCTGCTGTCCAGAATGCGGCAAGGAAGGCTTTAGACGTATTCCCTCCAAAGAAGTCTCCTTCCAATTCAAAGGCTCGGGATTTTATCTGACAGATTATGGCAACAAAAGCGGCGAGAAGCCAAGCGATGGATGTACTGGAACCGGCTCTTGCGGCCACTGTAAATCCTAATCTCTCTGTATTCTACTAAGAGAAAATCCAATAACTCAGGTTCATATAACAGGACGGCAGGGTCGCCTGCGACTACCCGATGGACGAGTATATTTTTATCCTGCAAGCGTAGCGGATCCCGCCCATCCTGTTTATTTTTTCTAGAGCGCAGACCCTACACGCACATTTCAAGACAATCTACACAGCGATATTAAATTTGATTTCTATTAAATTAATCAATCAAACACACAACTTCACTCAATTGCACAAATATCGTAGCACAGGCAATTTTCTTGTTTGGCACAAAAAACAGAAGTCAGGTATCATTTGTCCTCACATCTGCACTGGTAGCTCAGTTGGATAGAGTACCTGGCTACGAACCAGGGGGTAAGAGGTTCAAGTCCTCTCAAGTGCATTTTACTACCTAGTATGTCTATGTCAAGCGGCTTGACAACCGTCGAAATTCTTTCCTTTCCATGCGGGCCTTATCGCACAAATGCTTATATCGTCCTCTGCAGAGAAACCAGCCAGGCCGCCATCATCGACCCCTCTTCCCGCTCCTTCAACAAAATCGCTCAAGCACTTCAAGAACGACAATCCCAGGCAACAAAATTGATTCTCACTCACTCTCACTGGGATCACATTGCTGATGCCTCTCTGTTTGTCGAACATATGCAGCTGCCTGTCTTCATTCATCAAGAGGACGTTGATAATCTGATTCATCCCGGAAGCGATGGCTTGCCCTACTTTGTGCCAATCCATGGGGTGCAACCCACGCAGTTTCTTGCAGACCAAGAAGTGTTTTCAATTGGCAATAGCTCCTGGCAAGTGATCCACACACCCGGCCATTCGCCCGGAAGCATCTGCTTGCACTGCGCCAAAGAAGGCCTACTTATTTCTGGCGATACATTATTTAAAGGAAGTTTTGGCTCTGTCAGCCTTCCTACCGGACAGCCTGAGCGAATGTGGTCTTCACTAAAAAAACTGGCCTCTCTGCCAGAGGCGACACGAGTCTTTCCAGGACATGGCCCCTCTACATCCATTGGACAAGAGAAGGGATGGATGGAACATGCACAAGAACTTTTATAAGGAGCAACAATGGGAGTATTAGTCGGAAGAAAAGCCCCTGATTTTACGGCAAAAGCTGTGGTACAAAACCAACTGGTGACAGATTTTACTCTGTCGCAATTCAAAGGCAAAAAAAAGGTCATTCTTTTTTTCTATCCTTTGGACTTTACCTTTGTATGTCCTACAGAACTCCACGCCTTTCAAGAATCTCTAAGTGAATTTGAAGAAAGAGGCTGCGAGGTAGTTGGATGCTCTGTTGACAGCGCCTACTCCCATCTGGCATGGCTCCAGATGCCAAGAAACAGAGGCGGCATCCAAGGAGTTACCTATCCCTTAGTCTCCGATCTGAATAAAACAATTGCAAGAGACTATGATGTACTCGTCCCAAATGAGGGAGTGGCGTTTCGTGCCCTCTTTTTGATCGATCAAGAGGGAGTGGTAGTGCATCAGCTAGTCAATAGCTTGCCTATCGGCAGGTCGATTGAAGAGACGCTAAGAGTTTTGGATGCACATATATTTTCTGAGAAATATGGCGATGTCTGTCCCGCCAATTGGAGCGCTGGCAAAAAAGGCATGAAAGCAACTCCCTCAGGTCTGCAAGAATATATAGCGGCCTCTCTATAAACTTCCAATTGTAGAAAATCTTCTTCTGCTTTTGTACAATTAGAAAAATAGATGGCACCATGAATCAAACACAGGGTAGCTGCCTGATAGAAGGCGACTGGCTGACGGCGATTAATCGCTATTTAGACGATAAAAGCGCTCTCTCGCTCCTCAGCACTTGCTCAAGCCATCATAAGAAATGGAATGACTATGTCGCCTATAATCCGGCTATCCTGAGCATCTACATTCGCAATGTTCTCATCGCCAGCAAAACAGAAGAAGAAGTCCGCGTCCATCTTGAACAGTTCAACTGCATCCATTTAGACGCAAAATTCACGTTGAAAATAGCACGCTCCGACTTTGATGTAAACGCGCACAACCTTCCCCTTCCTCTATACGATGAAAAGAAACTTACGGCTGTGCGAAAAAAATTTTCGAATCTTTGTGATCTTGAATATTTCTACGATAAGCCTCTGCCAACCCCCAAATCTCTCATCAAAAAGATCTTGCACAACACAGGGGAGTTAGCTTTAGACCTCACACTGCTGACTATTTATGGGCCAATCGTGACAGGGGATTTAATAAGCCAATTTTGCCACGCGTTAGGAAGACCCGCTTCTTCTTGGCCAAAACAACTCAAGGACCGATTTTTTTCATTCGTGATTGATGTCAAAGAGTGGTATAGACACACACTCTCACAAGATCACGAGCTAGGGCAAATTGCCTCTATTTTTCCAACTATTCGCCATCTATGTGTCACCACTTTTCGTTCAAATCAAGATCGACTCATGTTCAAGCTGCCGGCAACATTTACAAAACTTCAAGAGCTCTCATGGAAAACGGTGCCTGCCGCAGATCGGGGAGCAATAGTCCGGCTGTCCCCCTTGGAGAAGACAATGAGTGACTTTTGCTCTTTTGCTTCACACAAAGAGCACAAAACGCTTCGGATGAGACTACGAACTA
>CAYOTQ010000219.1:0-3741 GCA_964406915.1 uncultured bacterium | reverse complement strand
AAAGCGTCTTTTTGCATTTTTTTTTGATATCATATGGAATAATTAATCGATGCTTGCAATACTTGTTTTTCTAGGTGAAAGAAGACCTTTTCACCCGATTATAGAGGAAAATGAGTTTACCTATTTTTATTATCTTCATCGCGGTGATGTGCATCGTCATGTTTTCGAGAGGAAAACTGACAGCCAGTAAGCCGCTTGGTTGGTTTTCTCTTGTGGCTTCCTTCATTGCTTCGCAAATGGGAAGCAGCCTCTTTATCTATACCGCTCAATTTGCCTATTCAGACGGTCTGCTTGCAATCCTATACCCTCTCGGCACTTCGCTCGGCCTCTTGGCTCTTTGTCTCGGGATAGGCGCCAAAATCCGCAATTTGCAACTTGCCGACATCTCTGATGTGTTTGAGAAATACTACCAAAGCGGCACACTCAAGAAAGTCTCCTGCTTTCTCCTCACAACCTCTCTTGTAGGACTGCTGGTTGCTCAGGCTGTGGCCCTCAAGGAGCTTCTGGAAGCCATGGGAATAGCTCATGAGTCTGTATTTATTGCCATATGGCTGAGTATCATTTTTTGCACCGTCTATGGGGCTATGAAGACAGCTGCTTGGACAGAGATTCTCCAAGTCATCCTTGTTGTGGGAGTGCTGAGTGCAGCCTATTTCTTCAGCCCGGCCTCAAGTTACAAAGGGTTGTCTTTTTTGCACACCATGCAAGGAGAAGCTCCTGAAGGGTTTAACGACAAACTCTTCTCCTATCTTCTTGTTCCCTGCTTTGTGATATTTTTAGAACCTGAGTTGATTCAGACTATTCCAGCTTCACGCTCAAAGCGCAAAATCTGGACAGCAGCTCTGTTTGCAGGGCTTCTCGTCATGATTCTTTCTCTGGCCTCTGTCTACTGTGGAATGGCCGGCAAACACCCGGTAGCGACACAATCAGAGATGTCAGCACCTATAGGCAGTGCCGCAAATCCAAAGCTGGCGACATGCTGCACCTTTTTACTCCTCGTAGCCTTTGCCTGTACCTCCTCTTCTCTCTTGAAATCGCTGAGCCTCAAATTTAGAGAACTATTTTCGCAAAGCAACTATCCAAAGTCAGAACCATGGACACGAACCTTATTTCTTGGAATTGGAGTGCTCCTCGTCTCCTATATATCGACAAACAATGTCAGCGCTCTTATCCTTGATAGCTACCGCTTGGTCTCTGCCTGCCTATTGGTGCCCATGGTAGCCGCAGCCTTTTCTCGCAGCCCAAAAGAAATTCCAAAGACAGCTGCTGGAATGTCCATGCTTTTTGGAGCTTGTACATTTGGTATTTGTTACGTTCTTGGCGCCTGTTGTTTTACAGAAATTTTTTCCGTAGCTGCCTCTTGGATAGGATTTTTGCTTGGCAATCGTCTTTCGACAGAAAAACAGTCTACAAGGAAACCATGGTTATGAAGCTTCCTACCCTGCAAGACTCACATATCGATCTTCGAGGCAAACGAGTTCTGATTCGTGTTGATTTCAACGTACCGCTTACTAAGTCAGGCGAAATTTCTGACGATAGCCGCATCGTCGCGGCATTGCCTACCATCAATTTTGCTCTTGAGCAAGGAGCAAAAGTGATTTTGGCAAGCCATTTAGGCCGTCCAAAGGGGAAATCCATCGAGTGCAGCCTTGCTCCTTGTGCAAAGAGGCTTTCAACACTTCTGGGCAAAGAGGTGAAGATGGCTCCAGATTGTATCGGCAAACAAGTAGAAGCTCTTGTCATGAACATGAAACCAAAAGATGTAGTGCTTCTTGAGAATGTGCGGTTTTATCCTGCAGAAGAAAAGCCTGAATTAGACCCCTCTTTTGCTTCTCAGCTTGCCCAGCTTGCTGATGTCTATGTCAATGATGCTTTTGGCTGCGCGCATCGCGCCCACTCTTCAATAGTGCCTATTGCGCAGTTTTTTCCAGGAAGAAAGGCCGCTGGATTTTTGATAGAAAAGGAAATTGCTTTTCTTGGACATGCCCTTCAAGAGCCGAAGAGGCCTTTTCATGCCATCATTGGAGGCGCAAAAGTCTCAACAAAAATCAAAGTGCTCACCTCGCTGATCGAAAAAGTGGACGTGTTAATGCTGGGCGGCAATATGTCGTATACCTTTTTGTATGCACAAGGAAACTCCGTCGGTGATTCCCAGGTCGAGCATGAGATGCTCGATATCGCAAGGCAAGTCCTGGATACCTGCAAGCGTAAAAACATACAGCTTCTTCTTCCCCAGGATGTGGTGGCGGCCACCCATTTTGCAAATGATGCCCCAGCTAAAACGTTTGATGTCCCGCCCGGCATCGACAAAGGCTATCAAGGCATGGACATTGGCCCGAAAACAATACGAGCCTGGAGCGAGCTATTGACAACGGCAAAAACCATCTTGTGGAATGGTCCTGTTGGTGTATTTGAATTTGCTAATTTTGCAAATGGCACAAAAAGCCTGGCAAAGCGGTTGGGCGAGCTGCAAGATGCGGTCACCATCATCGGCGGAGGCGATTCTGTAGCAGCCGTACAACAGGCAGGAGTCTCTTCGCGCATCAGCCACCTTTCGACGGGAGGAGGTGCTTCTCTTGAATTTCTTGAGCAAGGAACGCTTCCTGGTATTGAAGCGTTGAAACAGTAGATGCGTGCTATACTTTTCGGTGTTCTCTTCTGGAGTTTGTCCCTTTCTTTCCTCGGAGCATGTCCTATGTCTCTCTCTCTTGTAGATATTGAAGACCTTCAAGGGGAGGTCATTTTAAAGACCCCCCAGGAAAAAGTGAACTTTCCTCTCTTGGAAGAAGAAAGAGCCTTTATAGAGCAGCTAAAAAGTAAGGTCCTCCAGCTGCAAGCGGCCGGCCTGGCAGCAGCACAAGTCGGAGTCAAAAAGCAGATCATCGCCTACCACGTTACAGCCGATGCCTTGCAGTGGCGACACGACATCATTGAACTTGTTCCCCTGACAGTTCTTATAAACCCTTCATACACGCCGATTGAAAATGAAGGACAGTCTCTTGATTGGGAAGGCTGTTTTTCAGGAAAAAATCATTATGGAAAAGTATGGCGCTATAATGTGATTCGCTATGCAGGATATGACTGCGAAGGTAATTATGTGGAAGGATTGGCACGAGGCTTTTTGGCGCGGCTGCTCCAGCATGAAATTGATCATTGTCAAGGAGCTCTCTGCATTGACAAGTATGATCCTGCAGCACCTCATGGAGATGCTGAGATGATGAAACCCATTCGTAAAGCAGAACTCGAAGCAATCAAAAAAGAGTATACTCTCACAGACAATCGCTTTCCTCTGTACAAGCCAAACCTCCTCGCAGATCCAAAGATCAAAGCTTTTATCGACAGCTTTAGAGAAATAGAAGAACAGACAAAATCGCTAACGCTCGATGAAAATCGAAAGGCAAGCGCGCAATTCTTTCTGGATTCCATGCCCACACCTGAGTCAGTATGGCAGGTGATAAACTTGACCATTCAAGAAGAGGCTAATATCCCGATACGTCTCTATATCCCAAGTGATAAAAAGAATCTGCCTGTCATGGTCTATTTCCATGGCGGAGGGTGGGTATTTGGCGATCTTGAACAATCAGATGCTATTTGCCGCAAAATGGCCAATATCTTTGGCTGCATTGTCGTCTCTGTTGCCTATCGTCTTGCCCCTGAACATCCTTTTCCAATCCCTCTTGAAGATTGCTATACAGCGACAAAGTGGGTATCGGCTAATATTGCCTCTTATGGAGGCGATCC
>CAYOTQ010000218.1:0-3741 GCA_964406915.1 uncultured bacterium | reverse complement strand
AGCGCGCAATCTCATAGACAAAAGCCGCCATGAGTTTCTCTGGGTCACCGACTTTCCACTTTTTGCCTGGAATGAAGAAGAGGGTCGCATGGAAAGTGAGCATCATCCGTTTACCTCTCCCCATTTTGATGACATTCATCTTCTTGAAACAGAACCTCTCAAAGTACGCTCTTCCAGCTATGACTTGGTACTCAATGGCTATGAAATAGCCTCAGGATCGCAGCGAATTCATGATGGAGACCTCCAGGGAATGATCTTCAAAATTTTGGGATTTGATGAACAGTCGCGCAAAGAGCGCTTTGGCTTTTTTATTGAAGCACTTACCTATGGCACGCCGCCGCATATCGGTCTTGCCTTGGGCTTTGATCGCATTATCATGGTTCTTGCAGAAACAGAGGGTATTCGCGATGTAATTGCTTTTCCAAAGACACAAAAAGCAACCGATCTGATGACGGGAGCCCCTGCCCAAGTTGCCAATGGGCAACTACACGAGCTAAAAATTTCTATGATTAAGGAGTAAACACTATGCATGCCTATTTCAATGCAAAATGTCTCATGGCGGCTTTGATTGCCAGCTGTGGATGGAGCTCATACATGCTCAATGCGGCAGAGAGCGCACCAGCAGCTGTCCCGCAGGCAGAAATGCCAGCTGCTGCCGAAGAGGCAAAAAAGAAGAAGCTGACAGTTGAAGAGATTCTTGCTCCTGAGTATCTCAAGCAGCTTTCGCAAACATATGGACATATGATCCAAAAGAGTCTGAGCAATCCCTACATCAAAATCAATCTGGATGATGTAGTAAAGGGAATGCAAGAAGCACAAGCTGGCAAGCCAGCGCCATTGTCGGATAAAGACTATGAAAATGCCATGCGCATGCTGCAAAACTATGCTCGCACAGAAGCAATCAAGACGAGCACTGCAGAAGCAGAGACATTTCTTAAGCAAAATGCCTCGCAAGAAGGTGTTGTAGAGCTGGAAGCTGGAAAAATCCAGTATAAAATCTTGCAGCCAGGCACTGGAGAAGTGGTAACAGACGAGACGCAGCCAAAGGTAAACTACAGCGCGACTATGCTCAACGGCACCTCAATTGGCTCTTCTGATCAGCATGGCGGGCCTATAGATTTGGTATTGAAAGATACAATTCCAGGTCTTCATAAAGGTGTTCTCGGCATGAAAGTAGGAGAGAAGAGACGTCTCTTTTTACATCCGGATGCCGCATTTGGATCGGCAGGAGGGCCGGCAAATGGTCTTGTGATTTTTGATATCGAAGTTGTCAGCGTAGCTCCGAAGCCAGCAGAGAGCGCCTCTCTTGAAGATGAAGAGATGGATGATGATGAAGATATGGAAGATGTCAGCTTTGATGATTTGGTAGAAGCTACAGACGACGATGAGTTTATCTGTGATGATGAAGATTCGGATGATGGAGACGACATTGACGCAGACGACGATGATAATGAAGATGCAGATGATGGGGAAGAAGTTAACGAAGATGACGAAGATCTTTCATCTGATGATAGTGATGACAACGAAAACAACGAAGACGAAGAATAGAATGTCTATATAGATATCCTATATAGACATTCTTATATGGTGGGCAGAGAGATTTTCTGCCCACTTCATTTTTATCGTTATGCAGTCACAATCTTTTTCAAAGACTCTAGATCTTGCAACCCCACGATTCTATTTGCCTCTTTGCCATTCTTAAAGAGAATCATCGTTGGAATAGAGGTAATTTGAAAGGTTGTAGCCACTTTCGGTGCATGATCAACATCAAGCTTGACAATCTTCACACGATCACCCATTTCTGTGCTGAGCGCTTCTAAAATTGGGGCTAGCATGCGGCAAGGTCCGCACCAGTCAGCATAAAAATCGACAAGCACAACACCTGAAGAGGTGATTTCTGCAAAATTATCGTCAGTAGCTTTTGTAATATTTGCCATATGGGTTGTATCTCCTTTCAGTAAAAACTTAGGTGGATAAGAATGACATGAGGTGCCAATTTTTTCCATGGAAAAAATAGCTTCTTTGTATTATCATTTTTTTCTATTATTTTGAGCGTTATCTTATGACCAATCGCAGCTTTGTCCTTACCAGAGACTCTTCGCTTCTCTCGCAAGAGGACTATTCTACGTCGCATGTAATTCTTGCTTATTATCATCTAGTATCGGTGGCAGATCCTCGAGCGCTGATGCAGCAGCACTTTGACTATATTGCCCAATTTACGGGAGAAGCACAGCTCAAGGGAAGGATCTATGTTGCCTCGCAAGGAATTAATGGAACGCTGAGCGCTCCGTGGAAATCTGCCTGTGCCTATATACGCTGGTTGACTTCACTGCCTGAGTTTACTGGGGCTGAATTTAAAGTTCAGGAACATCCAGACCACGTATTTGAACGCATGATTGTGAAGGTGAAGAAGGAGCTTGTTGCCATAGGTCAAGACATTCCTTTAGAATTGAAAGGTCAGACCGTCTCTGCGGCAGAATGGCGAGCTATGTTGGAAACTGAAAAAGAGGCGCTGCTTTTAGACATCCGCAATGAATATGAATGGCTCCTTGGACATTTTGAAAATGCGATTGCACCTCCCTGTGCAACCTTTAAGGAATTTAAGCAGTTTGCAAAGGATCTTGTTGAAAAGATAGATGTCAAAAATAAAAAAGTCATGATGTACTGCACCGGAGGCATCAGATGTGAGTTTTTCTCCGCGCTCCTACGTGAACAAGGGGTGGAAAATGTCTATCAGCTCGATGGCGGTATCATTAAGTATGGCATGGAGGAGAAATCAGCCCACTGGCTTGGAAAGTTGTTTGTCTTTGACGATCGCCTGTCTGCTCCGATCTCTGATGAAGAGGCACCGGTCATTGCCAAATGCCATCACTGTGGACAAGATGCCGAGCAATATTATAACTGTGCTAATATGGACTGCAACAATCTGTTCATCTGCTGCGATACCTGTCTGCAGTCTCATAAAGGTTGCTGCCAAGATTCGTGTGCGATTGGCAAACGAGTCAGGCCATACAAACATGCAAGTGCGCCTTTTAGACGCTGGTATCACTATGCCAAGACAAAAGAAGAATTAGATACCCTGAAGGCCACGTGATGACTGTCAAACTGAAACAAAAAACGATTGCGCACGCCCAAGAATTTTCCGGTGTTGGCATTCATACGGGTCATGAGGTCTTCATGCGCCTTGTCCCGGCAGGAATAAATGAAGGGATCTTTTTTCGCCGTATCGATCTTCCTGGCAAGCCTGTTGTTCCTGCTTCGATTGCTCACGTTGTAGACACTTCTCGAAGTACCAATCTCGGAATAGGCGATGTAAAAATTTTTACTGTAGAGCATGTGCTTGCGGCAGTGTCGGTGTTTGGAATTGACAATCTCTGTATTGAACTGTCGGCATGCGAGCCTCCGGCAGGCAATGGAAGCTCTGATGTCTTTGTCGATATGCTTGAGCGAGCCTCTATATTAGAGCAAGATGCTGAGACGAGGATATACGCACTCACAGCTCCTGTCTATTTTTCCGATGGCGATATCCATATTGTGGGTCTTCCTGCAGACGAGTTTCGTGTCAGCTACACGCTGCACTATCCGCAGTCGCAGATGATCAACACGCAGTTTTTTTCTTTAAATGTCACAAAAGAGAGTTTTATACAAGAACTGGCACCGTGCCGTACTTTTGCTTTGTATCAGGAAGTAGAGTTTTTGCTAGATAAAGGCTTAATCAAAGGGGCGAGCCTGGATAATGCA
>CAYOTQ010000217.1:0-3752 GCA_964406915.1 uncultured bacterium | reverse complement strand
TCCCTGTTGTTCACGGCGAATCAATACAGGGACGAGATGGTGAGTGTCGGGCTGGTTCTGCTCAGCATCAACTGCAAAAATGATGTGTCTATATCCGCCGGATAGGATGTAGCTGGAGTATGACCAGCGGTGGTTGTGAGGACGATCGAAGTAGCCATCAGCAAAGATGTGAAGTCGTAGGCGCAAGCCTCTCTCTTCATCTACGTGCAATACTATTTTATCGAGAATATCGTAGTGTTCGCAGAAGGAGAGAAGGTGAGCGTCTTGGCGAGCTTTTAAGATCAGACGTTTGAGCTCACTTCTATCGTGTGCAAGAGTAGATAAAAGCGGCCGGGATATGGTTTCGAAAACTTCGAGGTCTTGATTCTGCAGATTTTGATTCTGCAACTTTTGGTGTTGAGAGGTCTTTATCAAGAGCAGCCTCCTCTTGGTAGAACGTTTGGTAGAACGCTGCAGCCATCCTACAAAAAGGAAGCTCTTTTTCGCAAGGCTTATGCTTTTACCTCAGCCCATATGAATCTGACCTTCTGGCAGTCTGTATCTATCAGGGCGCCGGCTTCTTTTTCGGAGAGGCCAAGATTTCCTGTTAAAATAACAGTAGAGGAAGAGGAGATAATCTGCTCGGAAAGATTTTGAAGGGCGTGTTTAAATAGGAATTTGATATTTTGATGGTGCTCCAGATTCATTGCCACGATGACAATCGTGCGATTTTTTTCGCGCTCTTCTAGCATGACAGCTTCATAAAGAAAATGAGGCCCCCAACTGCAGTGCCAGGAACTAGAGCTAGAAAATTGCTCTTGCTTGGCAATCACACGTACCTTTCTTTTCTCTTCAGATGTATGCATGCTTCCTTCGAGGATAAACTGGGAGTTGTCGAAATTCCTCGCAAAGGCTTCAAATGTAGCTGCAGTATGGCCTATGACGACATGTAAGGAGGTATTGGGGCGTTGACAGGCGGCTGTGATGATCTCGGTTTTCTCTTCACCGTGAGAGACGTCCAGGATATCGACAGTCAGGCTTTCCTCTGCAGTGATAGAAAGGCTGGGGCAGCCCCTATAGACAAAGTGTGTTTGAGACGAGACGATCATAATACGAAAAACTCCTTGTTGGCATTTGAAGCCCCAAAATCTAGACGAAGTGCGATTTGTTGATAACCTGAGTTTTTGGTTTTTCTCTTTGAAATACGGGATCCTCCGGTCATATTGCGAGTTTTTTCGTCGCCTCCATAGAGCGCACGCTATTGAATGCGGCGAAAAAATCGCAATATGACTCGGAATTTCTCCGTATTTCACCGAGAGAAAAACACAAAACTCAGGTTAGTAAGTAGAGAGTTGCGCCTGGATTGCCTCTAGCTGCTTCGTTGTTTGCTCTTTTGTATCCACGAGCTGCTGGACGACAGCTGGAGGCGCTTTTTCAAGAAAGGCCGTATTGGACAATTTGATCTCTACCCCCGCGAGTGCTTTTTGCAAGCGCTCTTCTTCTTTTGCAAGGCGTGCCTGCTCTTGCTTGAGCATCTCTTGAGGCAGCGTCACATAGAGTGCTACGTTGCCAGCCATCGCACGACTGCTAGGGCCTTCCGGAGGTGTAGTCTGAACGAAGAGTGTTTTGATTTTTACAAGCGAGGTGATAATTGCCTGCTGCTGTTCAGAAAGATTGCTGTCGATATAGACATCTGTGGCCGTCCCTGGGGGAATTTTCATCTCACCACGAATATTTCGTATGGCATAGACAATATCGCAAAGAAGCGTAAAATCTGCTTCCACATTTTGTTGGAAAGCTTCTTGTGTGCCTTGAGGGAATGGAGCAACAACGCAACCAGGTGATTGCAATGCTCTGACAGCTTCTTGTGTGTAGAGATCTGCTGCTAGCTGGATACTCACGCAAGAAAACTGGGATTTGAGGCGCTGAAATAGCTCTTCTGTAATAAAGGGTGCCATAGGATGTAACAGTCGGATAGCACTAAGAAGGAGAATAACGAGCAGCTTTTGTTTATTTTCTTTCAAATCTGGGCCTTTTTTACCAAAGAGAGCCGGTTTGCTGATTTCAAGAAAATAGGCACAAAGCTCATTCCAATAAAATTCATACGCACTGGTGGCTGCTTTATCAAAGGCATAGCTATTCAATGCTTTGTTGACTTCTTGTGTAACTGACCAGAGACGACCTAAAATCCAGTGATCTTCAAGGCAAAGGAGATCTTTGTTTAAGCCTTGAGAGAAGCTCTCGGCAGTCAAGTCTAGATTCATGAAGGCAAAACGGGCGCCATTCCACACTTTATTGGTAAAATTACGAAATTCTTCAAAACGGCGTAAGTCCAGATCAATCTGCGGCGCTTCTGTAGTCGATGAGGCAAGTGCCATGCGCATGGCATCGGCGCCGTAGTCGGCAATGACCCCGTGAGGATCGATGATATTGCCTTTGGACTTGGACATTTTTTCCCATCGAGAATGGACATCTGGGGGCACCTCTTGTCCTTTATCAAAGGCTTTTCGCTCGTCACTCGAAACGTAGGCAATACCTTTTCCTGAAGATCGCCAGTAGGATTTGCCGTAAATCAGTCCATGCAAAAATGTCTGGTCAAACGGAACTTTGCTAAGAGCATAGTGGCCCATCATCAGCATGCGGGCTACCCAGAAGAAGAGAATATCATGACCGGTAATCAGGGTGCTATTCGGGTAGTACTTATCAAGCGCCTCTGTCTTATGCGGCCAGCCAAGTGTTGCAAACGGCCATAGAGCAGATGAAAACCAGGTGTCGAGAACATCTGGATCTTGGTTCCATTGATCTGGAGCGGCTCGTACCTCTTCAGGAACGCCGTCGCCATCATAACAAATGATAGTGGAAGGATCGTCTTTGTGATACCAAATAGGAATACGATGCCCCCACCAGAGCTGACGGCTGATGCACCAGTCGTGTAAATGGTCGATCCAATGAAAATAGGTCGTGTTCCAGTGAGATGGTACTAAAGAGACTGCGCCGTTCTGGACAGCTTCTTTGAGAAACTTCTTGAAAGCGGTCATCTTCACAAACCACTGTTTGGAAAGATAGGGTTCTATTACAGCTTTAGAGCGGTAGGAGACGCCAACACGGTTTGTGTGTGGCTCCTTTTTCACAAAAAAGCCTTTGGTTTGCATTGCCTCGGTGACAGCTACCCTTGCAGCTTCCATCGTCATGCCGGTAAATTCGTGGCCCTGTTCATTGATATGCCCATCTGGGGTCATGATGTTGAGCATTGGCAGATGGTGTCTTTGCCCCATGAGATAGTCATCACGGTCATGGGCAGGGGTTATTTTTACAGCTCCAGTTCCAAATGAAGGATCGACATGATCGTCGGCAATGACAGGTATGTGTCTGCCGGTCAATGGCTGAAGGAGCTCTTTGCCAATCATGTGGCGATACCGTTCGTCTTTCGGATTGACTGCCACGGCAGTGTCTCCCAGCATGGTCTCTGGACGTGTGGTAGCAAAGGAAATACTGCCGGTACCATTAACGAGAGGGTACTGGAAGTACCATAAGAAGCCCTGTTTTTCCTCATACTCTACTTCGTCGTCAGCAAGCGCTGTCTTTGTGACGGGATCCCAGTTGACAAGATAGTCATCGCGGTAAATGAGGCCGTCGCTATAGAGCTTTTTAAACATGCAGCGCACAGCCGTTGAATACTCTTTATCCATCGTAAAGCGTAGCCTGGACCAGTCGCATGAGGCGCCAATTGCTTTGAGCTGCGCAATCGCTGGCAGGCCGTAGCGCTGCAGATA
>CAYOTQ010000216.1:0-3762 GCA_964406915.1 uncultured bacterium | reverse complement strand
TTGCTTTGTAGAAATTTCAATAAGAGCACTTTTGAGTGTGTCTAAAGATTTTTTGTTCGCCTCTGCCTCTTTGTCATGTTCGAGGATCTGAGCGCTTATGATGTGAAGCTGCTTCTTTTTTTCTTGCACGCAGGCAAGCTCTGTTTCTAGCTCTTGCTTTTTCTCTTTGCTTTCTGCCTGTAGTTTCACAAGCTGAGCGCTATATTCTTCCTTTTTGGCTGTACGTTCCGAAATTTTCTCATGAGCGACTTCTTGTGCCAGCTGGCTCTTTTTACAGCTGCCCTCCAGCTGCTGAATAGTGGTATGCAGCTCCATCTTTTGGCGGACAGCCATTTTGAGCTCGCCTTCGCACGTATCTTGCATCTTTTGCAGTTTTGAAAACTCTTCTTGCAGCCGCTCTTTTGCCTCTTTCAGCTGCTCAAATTCTTGTCTATTGCTGAGAAGCTCTTGTTCCAGGCGTTCTTTTTCTTTCTGCTCTTTTTCGCGCCTCTCTTCATACTGGGTAATTTTTTCACCCGCTCGAGCTAAATTTTTGACAACCTGCTCTTGCTGCTGCTGATTGAAGGCCTGCTCTTTGACAAGAATATCGATACGGAGGTTTTGGCCGTGTTGCTGATTGAGAAGAAGAGAGCGCTGCTCTTGCTGCTGTTTCAAAGCTATTTTTTTGGAGGTAAGAAGCTGGCTGAGCTCTGACTCTTGAGCTATTTTAGTCGTGAGCTCGTCTTGACTTTTCTGAAATGCTGCCTGCAATGCGTTTAGCTGCTCTTTTTGCTTGTGATAGCGCGCTCTGACAAGAACCTGTTCGAGCTCAGCTAATTTCTTTCGCTGCTGCTGGAATTTTTTAGCTTCTTGCGCCTGCTGTTCAAGCACATTTTTTTGACGCTCTACTTCTTGAAAGATATCGCGCGCACGTTTGAGATTTTGATCTGCCAGCTCCTGTTTTTTTTGACTTTCTTTTCTTTTTTGCAAAAAGTGGGCAATTCCGGCTACTTCCTCAAAGAGCGCTCGCCTTTCTTGCGCACTTTGATGAATCATTTCGGAGACTTTTCCCTGTCCAATGACAGCAAATGCTTCTTTTCCAATCCCCGTGTGGACAAACAGCTCGCGAATATCTTTGAGACGTACCGTTTGCTTGTTTATCAGATATTCTGACTCTCCATCTCTAAAAAGCCGTCTTGTGATCGCCACCTCTTCATAGGGAACAGCAAGAAATTGATCTGTATTAGAAAACGTGAGCGTCACTTCAGCCATATTTAAGGCTTTTCGTGTATTGGAGCCTGCAAAAATCACATCAGGCATTTTGGCGCCGCGCAGAATAGCGGCAGACTGCTCTCCAAGCACCCATAAAAAGGCGTCGACAATATTGGATTTGCCACAGCCATTGGGCCCAACAATTGCTGTAATCGCCTCACTAAAGGTGATAGTGGTACGATTTGCAAAAGATTTAAAACCGTAAATTTCAATTTTCTTGAGTGGCAAAATAGGCTCTTTTGTAAAGAGCAAAACTATACTCGCCAAACCGGTTTTCTTGCTAGGCTCTGATGAAGTGTTGAAAAAAATCTTCGACTCTCTTATCAAAACAGCAGGAGTATGATTTTCAACAATTTATGAGGAGATCACAGTCATGTTACATGATGCAAAAAAAATGCTCGCGGGAGCCCTTCTGGCATTCGGCATCCACGCCCACTGCGAGGCTGCTTTTGATATTTTTGAAATCCCCACTCTGGGAGGAGATGTTGTCGTTGCTTGCGATATCAACAAAGACAACATCGTCGTTGGCTATTCTACCACACCGGGAGAAAAAGCCACTCGAGCATTCAGATACAATGCCAATACAGGCGTTCTTGAACATCTCGGCTCTCTTTCCTCACACCATACCACACAAGCTATCGGATGTGACAGCCGGGGAGATGTTGTAGGAGCAAGCGGGCATCATGCCTTTCTCCTGCAAGCCAATAGCAACCGCATGCAATCGCTTGGCCTATCCGAAAAAATCCCTTTCCAACTCGGCTTCTTGACACCGGAATCTAGCTCAGCCATTAAAATCAGCGACAACACTGTATGCGGCTTTCAGTCTGCGAAAAATGAATATGGAATCTCTTTTCGTCGCCCAATGTTTTGGAGCAAAGCAACAGGGATGATGGACCTCGGCACTCCTCAAACAGGCAATGGGAATGGAGTAGCACTTTCTATGAACGACCGCCTCATGATTGTCGGCGAAACAATGGATAGAAATGGCCAGCCGCAAGCAACTGTCTGGACTCTCAAACATGACATCAAAGACATGCTCAAAGTTGCTGAAGTAAAGCTCTTAGATGGCTTTCCTGAAGGAACTGTAAGCTCTTCTGCTGCTGCAATCAATGATCACTCACATATCGTGGGTCACTTTGTAGATGCCCAAGGATGCAAACATGCGTTTGTATGGAAACGCAATAGCGGCATCAAAGATCTGGGTACCTTGCCAGGAGACACGAGCGCCACTGCACAGGCCATCAATAATCATGGCATCGTTGCAGGCGTCTCTTTCAATGCACTGTCGCAAGAGGAATGTCCTTTTGCATGGAACCCAGAGCTAGGCATGATTGAGTTAGGCCTTGAGGCTACTGCTCGCGAATCTGCTGTCGTCACTGCCATCAACGATGAGGGAATTGTCTCTGTTGTGCTTGGCAATATGATGTCCTATCTTATTCATACAAAAAATCTAAAATAAAGAATTTGAAACAAGGAGATGCAGTAGTATGTTACACGATCTGAAAAAGGCGCTTTTCACTGGAGCGCTATTTGCTGCAGGCATGCACAATGCATGCCATGCTTTTGAGATCATTGCTCTGCCCGCCGCAGAAGGGAAGGCGATAGCCGCCCACCATTGTAGCTCACAAGATGTCATTGTCGGCTCATCTGCTACTGCAGACCTTCACTCTCATGCCTTTCGTTATCTTTTAGATACCATCGCTGCTGAAGACTTAGGAACTCTTCCGGGAGAAACAAATAGCGTAGCATACGGTGTCAATCGCTCTTGGGATGTTGTGGGAGCAAGCGGCAATAAAGCTTTTCTCTGCAAATCGGGAAGCAAAAAACTCAAGGATCTGGGTTTTTCTGAGCCTATCCATACCCTCTTTGGCATGTTGACACCTATCGCCAGCCAGGCAAATAAGATCAATGACCGTCAAGGGATTTGCGGATTTCAAATTGCCACCAGCGAAACTCTCGAACGTTTTCAACGCCCTATGTTTTATGACAAGCACACAGAAATGATCGATTTAGGCACCCCCCTGGGCGGCAACGGACAAGGAGTTGCTGTAGACATCAACTACTTTTTTACTATTGCAGGAAACACGATCGACCAGAGTGGCGACTCCCACGCGACACTTTGGCATCTCAAAACACATAAGAATAAAAGAAAGAGTGTCAAAGAGCTGATCCAAATCAACGGATTTCCTCCAGAGACGGTCTCTTCATATGCCACAGCTATCAACGATCATTCCCATCTAGTAGGATACTTTCTTGATGCAACGAACAAGCATCATGCCTATCTCTGGACAAAAGAGGAAGGTGTACGGGATCTTGGCACATTGTTTGGAGATGCAGAGGCAGTTGCCCAGGCAATTAATAATGAAAAGGTGATTGCAGGCGTCTCTTACAGCGCGAGCTTGCCAGCTCTTCAGCGCGCCTTTGTCTGGACAGAATCGGCTGGTCTAGTTGAGCTTGGAATTAGCTCTGATAAAGAGCTGATGACCGTGACTTCTATCAGCAATAAAGGGG
>CAYOTQ010000215.1:0-3762 GCA_964406915.1 uncultured bacterium | reverse complement strand
GTGAATGTAGGCAAACAAGCCTATGTGGTAGAGACCAAAAATTTACACTAAAACCCAAGATAGGGTAGGAGAGACTCCCCTACCCTGCTTGCCTCCGATGGAGAATTACTTTGGATCATCCTTGTCGATGATTTCTACTTCTGCATCTTCGATAGTATCGCCATCAGCTTGCTTTGATTGCGAACCTCCTGCATGTTGATGAGAGTGACCATCCGGTCCAGCTGCAGCTCCGGCTCCTGTTCCAGCTCCTGGCCCTGCCTGATCTGGCGTTGCTTTGGCCATCGCTTCGCCTATATGCTGCATGTGCTCTTCAAGTTCTTTGCGAGCTGCATTGATTCGATTAATATCATTTGATTCAATCGCTTTTTTGGCCGCATCGATCTTTGCTTGCACATCTTGCGCGACATCTGCTGGAATTTTTTCCTTGTAGTCACGTAGTGCCTTTTCTGCACGGAAGACCATTGTATCAGCTTCATTTTTGGCCTCTACCTGTTCTTTACGCTTCTTGTCTTCCTCAGCATGAGATTCAGCATCTCTGATGATTTTCTTGATTTCAGCTTCATCAAGGCCAGAGCGAGCCTGAATGCGGATCTTTTGTTCCTTGCCTGTAGATAGGTCTTTGGCATGAACGTGCAAGATCCCGTCAGCATCGATATCAAAGGAGACTTCGATCTGCGGCATACCTCGAGGAGATGGAGGCAGATCTGTCAGATCAAACCGGCCAATCTCCTTGTTATCATTTGCCATGGGACGCTCACCTTGCATGATGCGGATCGTCACAGCTGTTTGGTTATCAGCAGCTGTTGAAAAGACCTGCTTTTTCTGCGTTGGAATCGTCGTGTTGCGCTCGATAATCGGCGTCATCACACCGCCATAGGTTTCAAGACCAAGTGTCAGAGGTGTTACGTCAAGAAGAAGGATATCCTTCACCTCTCCTGCAAGCACTCCTCCCTGGATTGCAGCACCAATAGCCACAACTTCATCAGGGTTGACGCTCTTATTTGGCTCTTTGCCAAAGATAGAACGAACCATCTCTTGGACTGCTGGCATACGTGACATACCACCGACAAGAATCGCTTCAGCAATATCATCTTTTGTCAGACCTGCGTCTTTTAGCGCCTTGAGGCAGGGGCCTTTAGTGCGTTCAATCAGCGGCTGCGTGAGCGCTTCGAGCTTGGATCTGCTGAGAGTCAGAGTCAAGTGCTTAGGCCCTGAGGCATCCATCGTGATGAATGGCTGGTTGATTTCTGTCGTCGTGGTTCCAGACAGTTCGATTTTTGCCTTTTCAGCAGCATCTCGAAGACGCTGGAGCGCCATCTTATCCTTTCTGAGGTCAATGCCTTGTTCTTGAAGGAATGTCTCGACCATCCAGTTGAGGATCACAGCATCAAAGTCATCTCCTCCAAGATGCATATCTCCATTGGTAGCGAGCACTTCAATAACGCCTTCGCCAATCTCTAGGATAGAAATATCAAATGTACCGCCGCCAAGGTCAAACACAGCGATCTTCTTTGATGTCTTTTGCTTGTCAAGGCCATAGGCTAGTGCTGCCGCTGTTGGCTCAGGAATAATACGGCGTACATTGAGACCTGCAATACGACCTGCGTCTTTTGTCGACTGTCTCTGGGCATCATTAAAGTAAGCAGGCACAGTAATGACAGCTTCTGTGATCTTTTCCCCGAGATAAGCTTCTGCAGTCTCTTTCATCTTAATGAGGATATAAGAGCTGACTTCTTCTGGAGTAATCACCTTTCCGGCCACTTCAAAAGCAGCATTTCCATTTGATCCCTCTACAACCTTAAAAGGGACAATCTTTGCCTCTTCTGACACTTCGTTATATTTACGGCCAATAAAGCGTTTTGCAGAATAGATTGTATTTTCTGGGTTGGTGACAGCCTGGCGCTTGGCAGGAATACCTACAAGACGCTCATTGCCTTTAAATGCCACAACCGAAGGTGTGGTACGGACCCCTTCTGAGGAGGCGATAACTACTGGTTGACCCCCTTCCATGATGGCCACACAGGAGTTGGTCGTCCCAAGGTCAATCCCTATAATTCTTTGTTTTTTACTTTCCTTTTCCATAGATTCATTACTCCTTACATAATTCTTGTTCTGACGCCGCAGAAGAGGCATTGGCAGCTCCTGGAGCAACCGCTACTTTCACCTTTGCAGGACGCATCACGCGACTGCCTATTTTATAGCCACGGCTAAACTCTTCTACAACCACCCCTTCGGTATATTCCGTTGTCTCCAGCGTCTCTATAGCCTCGTGCATATGTGGATCAAACTGCTGGCCAACAGAGTTAAAGGGCGCAATTCCATTATCTTGCAGCACCTGCAAACATTGATTCAAAATCATCTGAAATCCAACCACCCAATGCCGAACTTCTTGCGAGGCATTTTCAGAAGCTTTGAGTGCTTGTGCAAAATGGTCGAGCGGCTGCAAAAAGTCTACAACCACCCCTTGAATGGCAAAACTCTGTGCTTCTATTTTTTCCTTTTGCAGACGCTTGCGCATATTTTCTGTCTCTGCAAGAGCGCGAAAATATTTGTCTTTATATTCATTTAGCTCAAGCTTGAGCTTCTCTAGCTCTGTCTGTTGCTGCGGTTCAGGAGCTGTCGATTCTTGTTCCATATATGGTCCTCTTCTATTTATTCCCTAGGCCCCTCAAGGAGTTTTTTCTTCTCAGCAGTCAGCTTTCGCTGCTGTTCAACAGGGGCACGTACATCGATTTTATATTTATAAAGACTTTGCTCCAAAAAGCTTGAGATATCATCTGATAGCGTCTGCATCACTGAAAAGAGATGACGATAGGGAAGCCTCATCGGACCTACAACACCAAACGCTCCTACATGATTGGGGCCAATACGATAGCTTGTGGTAATCAGAGCACATGAGGCTGTGTTTCGAAGGTCTTCTCCAATCCAGTATTTGATTCCAGCTGCTCTCACAGTCTCTCTCACATAGCCACGAAGAAGCGTCTGATTCTCAAAGAGGGCCAAACAGCTGGCTAAACTCTCAGCTTCTTGAATTTCGGGATAGCGGAGCAATTTAGAAAAGCCTGTGCGGATGATATCTTCCTGGGTAAAATTGGCATGACTGACAAGATAGCGAGCCATTGCTTCTTGATAGAATCGGATGGCAAGCTCACGAGTTTCTGGATTCATGCCGCTCTCTGGAAGTTCCTGCTGTGTCAAGCGAGCGTGGGCATACTCCTCAACTCGTTGCAAGGTTGATTCGCTAAGCTTGTGGGGGGTATGCAAAATCTCTGTATACACATGACCAAAACTGGTCAGTACTACAGACAGTGTACGTGAATGATCAAGCATGACAAATTTAATATCGCGCACAAAGTCTTGATCAAATCTCGGGCTTGAAAGAAAAGCGGGGCAGAGAGTCTGCTCACTCAGCTCTTCTGTTGCTCGCTGCAAAAAGAGCGCAATTTCTCTCATTTCCTGAGTGTATTCACCAGATATAATAGGCGTGACATGCGACACTCTTGTCTCTTCAAGGCAGTGATCGGCAAACAGACGAAACGCAAGAGCTGTAGGAATGCGGCCGCCGCTTGTGTGCTGCTGCTTGAGATAGCCCTCCTCTTCAAGAGTCGCAAAGTAATTACGAATCGTAGCGGAGCTCAGCTCTGGAAATCCGATCTCTTTGAGCGTGTTGGAGCCCACCGGTTTTCCAGTCTTTACATAGTGCTCGACTAGACTGAGTAAACAGCGCTTTTCTTTCTCTCGCTTGGAGACACGTTTTACAAG
>CAYOTQ010000214.1:3321-3771 GCA_964406915.1 uncultured bacterium | reverse complement strand
GAGCTGTTGCAGAGAGTAAAAGCAACACTTACACAACCGGTAGATGAAGAGGATCTGAGACGTGTAATTGGGGAAATGGTAACCGTTGCCGCGATTGATTATAATCCTGCGAGCCGGCCATTTTCGCTGCTGGGTATCTTTAGGTCATCTGCTGGTGAAGATGCATCTGCAAAAATGACCACGGGCAATCGTACTCTGACTGGCAAGCCCCCCTTTGATATCAAAGTCTCTCAAAAAGAAGATGGTGGGCTTGTAGCACAGCTGACATGCTGTTTTCCTTTTGTATATTATCCTAATGGAGTTAATGGTAGTCGTCAGGATGTGGCCTACACATCTGTCTTAACAAAAGACTTTAGCAATCCTGACTCTAACTGGACAGGGACTTTATCATCGGCGAAAATCGCCTCAAAATGATACACTGCGAGGCATGGATTTTATTGCCCGACTGCT
>CAYOTQ010000214.1:0-3311 GCA_964406915.1 uncultured bacterium | reverse complement strand
ATTTTGATTGTTGCTGCCACCCTCTACGCTTATGTGAACAAACACAATGAGCTGACAAAAAAGCGCATTGAATTGCCGCTGCTTGCCAAAGAGCTCAGAGCTATAGAGGAAGAGAACGTGCGTCTGCAATTTTCTATTGAAAAATTTGAAAATCCTCTGCATCTCATGGAACTGGCGCGAAAGCCTCAGTATGCACATCTCAAGCATCCTTGCATTACTGAGATAGTCATAGTGCCCAAAAACAAGGAATCTTGTTTGCATGAAGATAGTAAATAATGGACGCATTCTCCTTCTTGCTTGCGGGATGCTTGCCCTCTTTTCTTGCCTCATCGCCCAATTTTTTCGTATTCAAGTACTTGAGCATAAGAAATGGAAGCGACAAGCGGACAAACAGCATTATTTTACGGTAACAGAACCATTTATTCGAGGCACATTTTGGGCCAATACCAGCTTGAAAGAGGGCCATCCGGAAATTGTGCAGAAATTGGCCGTAGATATCCGCAAATACCATCTCTATGTCGATCCAAAGTCGATACCGGAAGAACTCAAAAGAGAAGTAGCCCTCACACTTATTGCCGTAAGCAATCCTACACCAGAAGAAAAAAAGCGATTTGTGCCGCAGTTTTATAAAAATAGCCGCAGCCGCAAGCTCGTCTCTTGGCTGGATGAAGAGAAGAAAAAAGCGTGCCTGGCATGGTGGCAGCCTTATGCAAAGAAACACAAACTGCCATCCAACGCGCTGTTTTTTGTGCCCGATCATTTGCGCTCACATCCATTTGGAAAGCTTCTTGGGCAGGTGTTGCATACTGTGCAGATGCAAAAGGATGAGAAAACAGCAGCGTCAATGCCAACAGGTGGTGTAGAGCTCTCCTGTAATAAATATGTTAGCGGGCAGACTGGCAAGAGGAGGCTGATGAGATCTCCTCGCCATAGCCTTCATATCCAGCAGATGATAAAAGAGCCGCAGCATGGCTCAGACGTCTATTTGACTATCAATCATTATCTGCAAGCAATTGCGGAAGAGGAGATAGAAAAAGGGGTCCGTATCTGCAAGGCAAAGAGTGGTTGGGCGATCATTATGGACCCTTTTACAGGCCATGTATTTGCCCTTGCGCAATATCCCTATTTTTACCCGGATCAGTATCCGATGTACTTTAAGGATCCAGCCTTGACAGAGCATGCAAAAGTCAAAGCCATTACTGATGCCAATGAACCAGGTTCGCCTGTGAAGGCAATTACTTTGGCTATTGCCATGAAGGCCAACCGCGAGAGACGCGCACGCGGAGAAAAAGAGCTGTTTCATCCAAACGATAAGATAGACACTTCGAAAGGAAACTTTCCGGGCCGCGGCAGAAAACCATTGAAAGATATCCATCCAAGTCACTATCTGAATATGAATCTGGCGCTGCAAAAATCATCAAATATCTATTGCGCCACGTTGGTACAGCGAATTGTCCAGACATTAGGAGATGATTGGTACAGAAAAGAGCTTCATGAAACATTTGGATTTGGTAAAAAGACAGGTATTGAGCTGCCCGGAGAAAGTATGGGAGTATTGCCAACGCCTGGAAAAAAGCATCCAAACGGCAGGCTGGAATGGTCGCTGCCAACACCTTATTCACTAGCGATGGGCCATAATCTCCAGGCCACAAGTTTGCAGATGGCCAGAGCATTTGCCGTCTTTGCTAATGGAGGCTATTTTGTCACCCCTACGTTGATCCGCCAAGTAGTCTCTCCTACTGGAGAGGTGCTTGTAGATAACACAAAACCTCGCCAGTTTCCACGTGTGCTGGATGAGGATATTGTGAGGGAAGTTGTCAAGGCAATGAAGTTTGTGACAAAGCGAGGGGGAGCTGCCTGGACAGGAGACATCTGGGGATATACAGAGGCCGGAAAAACAGGGACGAGCATGAAGATTGTAGATGGCATCTACTCTGAAAAGCGCCATTTTTCTAGCTTTATCGGATTTACGCCTGTCACAAAACCGCGATTGGTGATTTTGGTGGGAATGGATGAGCCTGCTGCTGGTTATGTCCCCGGAAGAGGGACAAACCATCTCGGCAGTGTCTGCTGCGCTCCAGTTTTTCGCGAACTTGGCAGAAGATCGCTCGAATATTTGGGGGTAGAACCAGATGATCCGTATGGATATCCCAAAGGCGATCCCAGGCACAATGCGGAAAAGACCGATTGGTATCACGAGACGCAAAGACTGTTGAAATTATACGAAGAGTGGAACCCAAAGGCACATTGATGAAAGTAAAAGAACTACTCAAAGAATTACAGAAAGAATTGCCAGAATTGATAGTGAAAGGCTCAAAAGAGATCGTCATCACAGGCATTACCTCTCAGTCCCAGCGTGTTGCTCCAGGCAATCTGTTCATTGCAAAGAAGGGTAATAAATCACACGGAGCAGATTTTATTCCACAAGCGCTGCAGGCAGGGGCTGTTGCCGTGCTCACAGATATGTATGATCCCTCTCTTCAGAGTGTTGTCCAGTTGGTGCATCCGGACGTGGCGCGTGTAGAACCCCTGCTTGCTGCCATCTATTACAACTGGCCTTCACAGAGGCTCTGGCTAGCCGCTGTGACTGGCACGAACGGTAAGACAACGACAAGCAGTGCGATACGCCATGTGCTCGAGCATTCCGCTATTTCCTGCGGGTTGATAGGCACCATTGAATATCTTGTAGGGCCTCATCGCTATGCAGCCTCGCATACTACTCCTGATGTGTGTGTCAACCAGCGGCTTCTCAGGGAAATGGAAAATAATGGCTGCAGAGCCTGTGTTATGGAAGTCTCTTCACATGCCCTCCAGCAAGAGAGGGTTGCCTATATTGACTTTGATGTCGCGGTCTTTACCAACTTGAATCATGAGCATCTCGACTATCATGGCACGATGCAAAACTATTTTGAGGCTAAGGCAAAGCTGTTTCAAGATCTGAAATCTGATGCTGTTGCGGTTATCAACGCAGACGATCCTTGGTCGGCTCAATTTATTGAGAGAACGAAGGTGCCGATGACGACATATGGCATACAGACAGAGGCTGATCTGATGGCCAAAGAGATACGTTCTACGACACAAGGCTCTTCATTTGTAGTGTCTTACAAAGGCAAAGAGCAACTCTTTTGCTGGTCACTTGTGGGCCGATTTAATATCTACAATGCCCTCGCCTGTATTGGAGCATGTCTTGCATATGGCCTTACGTTGGAACAAATAGCCCTGGCGCTACAAACCTTTCAGACACCTGCCGGCAGGCTCGACCCTGTCGCCAATGACTTGAATGTCCATCTGTTTGTCGATTATGCGCACAA
>CAYOTQ010000213.1:0-3847 GCA_964406915.1 uncultured bacterium | reverse complement strand
AATATAAACCACTCTTCATCCATACCGCCAAGGAAGTTCTGAATAAGAGCAATATTGCCCAATGCTATGGGACCATTTGGCTGCACGCGCTTCCAATTATGCAACGCATACGAAGCGTATGAGAGCACTGGCGGACGGCCCAACTGCTTGGCTACTTGATACCAGGGGAGGGCGAGCACTTTTGGCAAAACATCGGGAAGAGGTTTTTCTCCCCATACATAAGCATGACCAAGATAGGATAAGAGCTGCATCGCACGATTAAGTTCACCTGCAGTTTTCAGCTCCGATACAGGAAATGGAGGTAATTGAGTGAGTGTAGAACGATAGTGCGCGCTTACAAGAAGCTTTGGCAAGCTCTTGGCCACATATTCCCACGGTGCAAACACCGTGGGAAGTGATTCAAGAGGATCATGCTCTGGCAAGAATCCAAAAGGCAATATTAGCCTCCACGCGCCATGCCGATCTTAAAGTCATTTTCTTTATTGCGAATCTGCTCAAGACTGCGCATAAGTTCGCTTTCTTCTGCCACATATCGCATTTGTTCATTGCGCTTTTGATCCGCAAGTGAGCGAAGATAGTCGGCCAGTGCTTGTGCTTTGATTTGCGTTGCTCGGTCGCTGCTATCGACAAAGACACTTTTCGCAGAGCCAACTATTTGCTCCCCAGTGGTCAATACTGTAGCTATTTCACTCGCCATTTTTTGGATATCAAGCTCGCCTTTATCATTGGGGAAGCGAGTAATTAGATAATTCGTTCCAAACAGCTGTTCTAGTTGAGGAAGGAGCTGAGGAGCTACTCTTACAAGAACGGTAGTTGCCCTTAGTGCTGTTTCGCCAGCAAAAGCAGCCAGCTGCTTAAAGCTTCGGTAGGAAGCGGCATTTTCTTCAACTTGAGCTTTGTACTCATTGTCGTAGACTTCATTTTGTTTGTGGTAGTGATTGCGACGTTGATTAGCAACGATAAGGAGCAACTTTGCAAGTTCTTGCCCAACTTGCTCAAAATCAACTTCCGACTCTAATCGAAAATTGTCAATCTTACGGAGTTCAATAGGCTTTGGAAGAGTGCTTTCTTCTGCCATATATTCTGCAGCTACAGCTGTTTGAGTCTCTTTTTCTTCTTGATGCAAGTCTGCTTTTGTTGAAAACTCTTGATGTTCGAGAGGAAGATAGGTATCTCCACTATTGATAGCATTAATTTTTACCATACTTTATTTCTCCCAATAAAATTACTTGTTTGTTACTCAAAACGCAATAGAGCTCTAACGATGTTTCGTTTGTTTTCTTCAATATGTTGCAAATTTTCGTTGAGCTGATAGAGCGAGTTGCAAATTTCTTGAATCTCTTGAAAAAGTGTATCGACACTCTTTTGTGCGATTCTGCAGGCGGCATCCACTTCCATTACAAAGGACTTTTGTACATTCAATTGCCAGCTGTAGTATCCATGTCCTGTTTTGACAACGGCATCTGCTACAGCTCTTGCCATTTGGATAGCTGCAGGACCTGTCAAGCCAATGCTTAAGCCAAATGAGGCCCACCCACAGAAGAACTGTATGCGGTTCACCCAACTTTTTTCTTCTTCTGCATCTCCGCGTGCAATCCAGGAGGCTACTATTGTTTTGCATTTATCATCCAATATCTGGTCAAGCGCCATGAGCGTCCCAACAGCTATTGCTGCAATACCCAAAGGAATCATTCCTGTACAAATACCTGCGATACCACTTGCAATAAGTCCAAATGAAGCAATAGATTGCTCCACTTTTCCCCAGGTATTGACAGTATGTGTAGCATCTACCTGCCGCTGAGTTTCTACAAGGCGCTCTTGTTCTTTGACATCGCTCCAGCGACGTTCAGATTCAAAGAAGGCCTTCTTGGCTGCCAGGTAGTCGTTGCTGCCTTCAATTACCTGAAGAATAAGATGATAGACAAGATCATCGACATCTGCAAAGGTTTCTAGAGAGTCTTCTTTTGAGAGAAGCTTTGCAAGATCTGTCTTGCCTTTGTCAAAGGTCACTTGATCCAATGGCGCCGGAGCGTCAATCTTTGGCAAAGAGGACGAACCTCCCACCATCGGAACTGCTTGAGATATAGCTTGAGCGGCACTTTCTATGGAGTCTTTGGTGACAATGCCTGGCTTTTGAAGACGTGCTTCACGGATGTTTTTTTCACGTACTCCTGTATCACGTACTCCTGCAGCAAGCGGTCCTGCTACTTGTGCAGCAAGTTGTGCATCGAGGAGAGAATAATCATTGTGTACTTCTTTTATTGGCATGAAGCGGCCTCCATGGTTAGCATTCTTTCTATCAAATCTATCTGTTCTTGAATAGAGGTATCTTGGACAGAGGTATTTTGGATAGGGGTATCTTGAATAGAGGTATCTAGTTTTTCACGCAGAGCAATCTTGATAGATGTAAGAGTTGCTTCTGCTTCTTCTTTTCTTCCGAGACGACTTAAGCAATCTGCTAAAAAAAAATTCGGGCGTAAGTCAGATGAGTTATTAGCAGCAGCCAGTTGAAACGCTTGGGTAGCCTCTACATCGTTACCTGTCGCAAGTAAACAAGCGCCTAAGCCATACCAGTAGCGGCTGTCAGTTCTGCGAAAGATTGTAAGCACTCGAAACACTCGCAGAGCTTTCTCATACAGACCATTCGTATAGCAACCATAAGCAAACTGATGCAGCAGAGCTTCTGTTGCATCTGTAAATACAGGATCGCCTTGTGCTACCATTTTATCGCATGTTTTGAAGAATTTTTCTTATTGTTTCTGCTTCTTTATCAAAGCAAGTTTTAAGCTCTTGATAGTAGGTGTTTCGCTGTTGCAGCGCTTCTTGGGCTTCATTGCTAGCCAATTTTAGCTCCAAATCAAGGTTCCGTACATTCAGTTCGATGTTTCTCACCGCCGCATCGCGCTCATCTTTTGAAAAAGAGTGCTTGCCTTCAGGAATTTGCAGTCCTACTCTTCTGGCGTCAGCTAGCAACTTGCGTGTTTGCTCGTCTCTTGCTTCAAAAGAGCCATTTTGCTCTGCATTCGCTGTCATCGCTTGCAACAAATTTGTCATTGTCTTGTTCTGTTCATGCAGCGTTCGAATTTTGTCACGTGCCGTCTTTACTTTTTTCTCACAGTTGGCAAGAGCTTCCAGCCTAAGGAAAAAAAGATCTGCTGCGAGACTGCTTTTTGGATCACGCAGCGGCCTGGATGGTTCAGAGGGATCGACTTCTTCTGGTTCAGCATTTTGAGTGGTGGTGGTATCTGGGTTTGCAATTGCTTCAGGTAGCTCGTGAGAATGAGAGGAGCCTTGGGGTTCTTCTACGGCAGTATCTTGTGTTTTTGGCGGATTCCATACCGGGTCTACAGCAGCGCGGACGATGTCGTCGACAGTGTTATAAGCTGTTGTCGCAGAGTTTTGAATGTTGTTCCATATATCAGATAGAAAATTCATGAGAGACCTCACTATTATTAGTATTTATGAGTATAGCTCTCATGAGAACTAAAAGGCAACCAGATCTCTTTTTCATCTCGCGAAAATTGTGCTCTGTCGATTATGTTAGTGTACTTATGAATGAGCGTTTTATTGAATCATCTTTTTGCGCCGAAGATCGTCAGTTCGAAGTACCTCTTCGCCCGCAAACACTTGCAGACTTCATCGGTCAGGAGTCTGTCCGTCAGCTCCTTGAAGTGCAAATTCTGGCAGCAAAAGGGCGCAAAGAGCCTTTAAATCACTGCCTTTTTTGCGGCCCTCCAGGTCTTGGCAAGACCACGCTGTCGCATATTATTGCGGCAAGCATGGGCACAAATATTATCGTCACTTCAGGGCCCGTCATTGAACGAGCAGGGGATCTTGCCGGCATATT
>CAYOTQ010000212.1:0-3850 GCA_964406915.1 uncultured bacterium | reverse complement strand
AACTTCTCTTGAAAATAGCCTAGCTACTATTGCTGGGATTGGCGCCTATTTGCCCGAGAAAATTCTGACAAATATTGATCTGGCCCAAATGGTGGACACTTCGGATGAATGGATCTTGTCTCGGACAGGAATTCAAGAGCGCCGTATTGCCCACAGTGAAGAATACACTTCCAGCATGGCTGTACAGAGTGCAAAAGCAGCTTTAGAAAACGCCAATATCGCCCCTACACAAGTAGACGCCATTATTGTTGCCACAATGACTCCTGATTTCTTATGCCCTTCTACCGCTGCCATTGTCCAGCACCAGCTGGGCGCCCCCCAAGCAGCCGCCCTTGATATTCAAGCCGCATGTACAGGCTTCTTATATGGTCTTTCGATCGCAAAAGCGTGGATTGAATCAGGCATGTACCAGCATGTCTTGCTTATTGCTTCAGAGAAAAATTCTGCCTTTATTGATTACAAAGACAGAAATACCTGCGTTCTGTTTGGCGATGGAAGCGGAGCGGTTGTCGTAAGCAGAGGCGGCAGCGGCTATAAGATCAGGCATGTGTGTCTTGGTGCGGATGGAGAGCAGTCGGCGCTTTTTAGTATTCCAGGAGGAGGCAGTCGCATGCCTGCTTCTGAGGCAAGCTGCACAGAGAGACAACACTATATGAAAATGAACGGCAAAGAAGTGTTCAAGCATGCTGTACGGCGTATGGAAAACTCTGCAAAAGAGTGCCTGGATGCTGTAGGACTTTCAGAAGAGTCTCTTTCATGGCTCATCCCCCATCAAGCAAATATTCGCATCATCGAAGCAATTGCAAAACGTTTTAATATTCCATGGGAGCGTGTACGCCGCACCATCCATAAGTATGCCAACACATCTGCCGCCACTATTCCAATCACACTTGCAGAACTCCAGCAGGAAGCGACACTAAGCGATGGTGACAACCTTCTATTGACTGCTTTTGGAGGCGGACTGACATGGGGGTCTGCAGTCATCACAAAAGTAGGTATCTCATGACAACAAAAAAACGTATTGCCTTCCTTTTCCCGGGACAGGGCGCGCAATATGTCGGTATGGGAAAAGATTTTTACTCAAACTTCCCTTCTGCAAAACACATCTTTGAGCAGGCCGATGATATTTTGCAGCGCTCTCTTTCTCGTATGACTTTTTCTGGCGCTGAAAGTGAACTTACAGCTACTCGAAACAGCCAGCCAGCTATTTTCACCACCAGCCTTGCCATCCTTCAAGTCATCAAAGAGTTGTTTCCCCATATTGAAGCTTCGTTCTGTGCGGGATTAAGCTTGGGAGAATACTCTGCCCTTGCTGCCGGAAACTTTGTCTCTTTTGCAGAAGCGCTTCGCCTCGTACAATGCCGCGGCGAGTTCATGCATCAGGCATGTGAAGAAATTCCTGGAACTATGGCCGTAATTATTGGAATGCAAGATGAAGCTGTATGTGCCTTGGTAAATGAGTTAAATGCTCCTCAGGACATATGGGCCGCAAATTTCAACTGTCCCGGACAGGTAGTCATTTCTGGCACTAAGCATGGTATTGAGCTGGCAACGGGAGCTGCTCTCAAACAAGGTGCAAGAAAAGTGATGCCGCTTCAAGTCCACGGTGCTTTTCATAGCGGCCTGATGAAACCTGCCCAAGAAAAGCTGACCGAACATATCCGAAGAGCTGCCTTCACAAAAGGAACCTCAAGGCTGGCCATGAACTGTACAGGCAATTTTGCCGTCACAGTGGAAGAGATCAAGCACAATTTAATCCAACAGGTCATCAGCCCTGTCTACTGGCATAAATCGGTGCAGCTTGTTGACCATACAGGTGTCGATCTCTTCATTGAAATAGGCTGCGGCAAGACACTTGCCGGCATGAACAAACGCATTGGCGTGCAAGCCGCTACACTCAGCATAGAAAAAATTGAAGATCTTCCTCTTTTAGAAAAGGTATAAACGCTATGTCACAACTTTTACGCGATCAAGTAGTTATCGTAACCGGAGGCACTGCCGGCATTGGGAAGGCTATCTCTCTGCTTTTGGCAAGTCAAGGAGCTGTCGTTGTCGCTGCCGGAACAAATGCCGAACGAGGCGAAGAGCTGGTCAACCAAGCAAAAGCAGCAGGCAGTGCTGTTTCTTTTTTCCAGGGCGACATTTCAAATAAAGAGGTTGTCGACCAGCTGATCCAGCAGACGCTCGAAAAGCATCAGAAAATCGATATCCTCATCAACAACGCAGGCATCACAAAAGATGGTCTTTTGATGCGAATGAGCCCAGAAGATTGGTCAAGAGTGTTGGCAGTCAACCTCACCTCTTGCTTTTATACCTGTCAAGCAGTCATGAGACCTTTTATGAAGGCAAAGAAAGGAAAAATCATCAATATCTCCTCTGTCGTAGGCATTACAGGCAATCCTGGCCAGGCCAACTATGCTGCTTCTAAAGCCGGCCTCATCGGATTTTCCAAATCCCTTGCCAAAGAAATGGCCTCGAGAAATATCACGGTCAACTGCATTGCTCCTGGATATATTGATACTAATATGACAGATGCGCTGCCGGAAGCAAAAAAAGAGGCTGTACTGTCTCAAATTCCTCTTGGACGGATGGGTAAGCCTGAAGATATTGCCTCAGCAGTACTTTTTTTGTCCCTTCCATGGTCTGACTATATCACGGGACAAGTACTGGTTGTCGATGGCGGCTTGAGCTAAAAGAGTGCTTCTGATACACATGCGGCTGCATAACCTAACTATGGAGATGATATGTCCAACTTGTTATCAGTATCAGAAGCTCAATTCAACCACGCTATCGAAGAACTTGGCCGGTATGTAGCGATACCGTCCGTAAGTCACCCTACAAGCCCTTACTATAATAAAGACACTCTGCACTCTGCTGCAGAGTTCGCACAATCTCGTCTAGAGAAGCTCGGTTTCCAGTCTGAATTAGTCTCAATTGACAACTGCGCGCCTTTTGTATTTGCCGAAAAAATGATAAGTCCTCTCAAGCCAACTATCCTGCTCTATGCACATTACGACGTACAGCCGGTTGATGAGGAAAAATGGAAGAGCAGCCCATTTGTTATGGAAAAACGCGATGAGCGCCTGTATGGACGCGGAGCCAGTGATGATAAAGCGGGAATCATCGCCATTCTCACAGCTCTGCAAGTATTTGAAGATGCGAAAATGCCGCTGCCCGTCAACATCAAGGTATTTTGTGAAGGCGAAGAAGAGTTTGGCTCTGAGCATATGGTGCCTTGCATCTCAAAACTTGGTAAGCGATTGACAGCAGATGCCTTGGTGATCTTGGATGGCGTCAACAAAGATATAAACACCGGCACGTTGACCAGTTCTACTCGCGGCCTTGTCAATTTGCATGTAAAAGTTGATGCTCTTGTAAAACCCACCCATAGTGGCATTGGATGTCTGGCGCCATGTCCTGGTGTCCAGCTTGCAACACTTGCCGCTGCCACTAAAGATCCAAGAATGATTCCTGGGTTCTTATTTGGCTCCCAAACTCTGACTGAAGAAGAAAAAATTCTTCTCCGAAATAGTTCTCAAACTGCCGAGTCGTATGCAAAGGAGCATGGAGTGCTGCCAAACGCGTTGCTGCGCGGCAATCCAGAACTTTCGATCTATGAAAAAGTGGTCCAAGAGCCAAGCATTAGTGTCATTAACATGACCTGTGGACAGCCTGGAGGCGGCAATTCTATTCAAGATAGTGCGTCTTGCACCATCGGCATTCGTTTGACTCCAGGACAAGACCCAAAATATGTTGCTGAGGTGGTGAAGAAATATATTCTGTCTCAACCCAACGAATGGAACCTGCCTATATCTGTGACGCAAAAAGAAGAGGGATCGTGGGCGTGGAA
>CAYOTQ010000211.1:0-3862 GCA_964406915.1 uncultured bacterium | reverse complement strand
CAGGCGTCATACCAGATTGATCAACACCGCCGCCTCCGCCGCCTCCGCCAAGTCCCCCGGATCCGCCTTGTACTGCATACTCAGTGTCATAAGCACCGGTGCCAGCGCCACCGCCTCCACCGCCTCCATAGCCGCCGCTGCCTGCTTGTCCGTCAACAGCATTTGCGCCGGCTGTTGTGACGACCCCGCCGCCGCCAGCTCCTGCGCCATCGCCTCCATTACCTCCGGAAGGCTGATTGGCACCTCCAGGCGGTATAGACCCTAGAGGCGACACTCCATTCAACCCAAAGCTTCCTCCACCACCGCCGCCAAAAGAAGCTCCTGCTATTATCGGCCTGCCGCCACCACCACCGCCCGCATTAGCGCCTCCTGCAATACCGCCTCCACCAGAACCAGCGGTAATCACAAGCCCATATCCATTTCCATTCTGTCCTATGTCCTGATCTGAACCACCATTTCCGAGATTTGTAATCGTGCCTAGGCTAGCGCGGGATCCCAGACCTCCACCGCCTCCACCACCGCCGCCAAGCGGATCATCTGTTGAACGGATGACATCGCCACCATTGCCGCCAAAACCTCCTCCACCAGCGCCTCCAGTGCTGCCGGTGGCCTGAATAGATCCTCCATGTCCGCCGAAACCGCCGCCGCCACCGCCGCCTTCATTGCCTGTAGGCGAAGAAACACTGAAATAACTCCCCCCATTTCCACCTACCGCAGAGCAGTTATTGATCGACACATTCAGCAAAGTGATGGCCGGCTGCGAACCATTTAAAAATGACTGAGGGGCATAAATGGCGCCTCCAGCACCCATACCACCACCACCACCTGAAATTCCATCTCCGCCATTCCCCCCTTTTGCGCTCAGATTTTGAAAAATCATGTTTTGGATGGTCACATTTCCCATGGGGATAAAAAATCCGCTGTACGCACCGTTGTTACCGTCAATTGTAACTGTCGGCATAGAGCCAGGATTGCCAATGGTGATATTCACAGGATTTGAGGAATTGTTAATAATCGGCAAAATTCCATTGAGCTGAATCGTCATAGGAAAATCAAATACAATCGCATAGTCATCAGGAATCGTATTTAAACCTTGATTCATTGAATTCAGACAATATCTCAGATCGCCAATCTCCCCCATACCGCCGGGGTTATTGTCTGAGCCAAGCGTCACAGTCAGTGTCGTCAAGCCAAACAGGGAAGGCGCCCAGAATAGAAAACAAAGAAAATATTTTAATATATAGAACCTTGAAATAATGTCTTACCTTAGCAACAGCAAAAAAACTATTCAATATTTAAACTCGGAAGAGGAGAAACTTCGATTTTTTGAGGCGTGTGGTGCGACCGCATCGCAAACGCAATTGTTGCATAGCGTACTTTGCTGCTTTGTATGACAATATGGGGTGTAGGATAGATAGAAAATTCTGTGAGAAGCGCTCCGGGAATAAGTAACAGAGAACTTTGATCGCTTTCTCGATTAAACTCTCTTAGAGGGGAAGAAAAATCATCGACTGTGAATATGGATTTGTATGGGGAGAGAAGAAGCGACTGGTTATCCGTGCTATCGAGAAAAAGTGAAAACAGCGTGCCATCATAGTGAGGTTTTGCGGCAGTGTACGAAGCAAGATATTTAACAACTTTGACAAGGATTGGAGGGCCTGCATATTTCCAAGAAAATATCGCCTCTAAGCCGAGCTCAAGTGCCGCCTGGCTAAATACATCCCCATACGTTTTGTGGATTTCAAGACACCCATCAAAAAACTTGGTGATTTGCAGAACTTGGGTGAATTCCGGGTAGTGAGAATACATAAATTCATGAAAATGGATCGAATAATAAAAAGAGATCTGCCTTCTTTCTGCTCTTTTAGACTCGTCATAGAAGCCAAAAAAATCACTAGAGTAGTAATTTCTATTGCTTGATCGAATAAAACGCTCTTTTGCACTGTATAATTTTTGCGCCCAGATAGGGTCTGCTTGAAGAAATTCGATGAGTTCATCGAAATAGGTATAGAGAGCATCAAACGTAGCTGCGCCATGCCGCTTATTACAAATTTCTACATACCCTTTTTGTTTGAATTGTTCTTCAAGAGAAATGCCATACAGGGGCTGGCTGGCAAACGCAAGAAAAATCCAGAGGCACGCTAGTGAGAAAGAATACATGACTGGACAATATGATATTTTTTGCAATTTGTCAAAATTCTTGAAATTGGCCAGCACGTATGATACATTTGTGAATGTAATTTTTTGAAGAGGTGTTGTCCAGTGAAACTGTAAGTTTGAATCCCATTTGTTACGCATAACAATTCAATTTATGGATCAAACTTATGTCTCGGCCCCTCTCGCAATTTATACTTCTATTTAAATCTTTTGGCTCTTTTGCTCTTTTAGAAGATCTTTCTCTTGCGAACAATGAAGGCGAGCTCTTTGCTCTGATTGGAGAAAACGGCTCTGGAAAAACGACACTGCTTCAGCTTTTGGCAGGAGCCGTGCTGCCAGACTCTGCAGAGTTTAGCAGAGCCTCAAACCTTTGCATCGGATTCCTTCCTCAAGAAGTCCTTGTAGCAGATCCTTCAATCTCAGTGCGGCAATTCATAGAGACAAACACTCTTTCTGAATTGGAAAAAGAAATGGCTGCTTGTCTCCAAGATCCTACTCTGTTGCAAAAATGGGCCGAGCTGCACGAACAGTACGAAGCGCTTGGAGGATACGCTCAAGCCCCAATTGAACAAGTACTTCGAGGACTGAAGCTAGATAGCTGCTTGCTGGACATGCCCATGTCTTGCTTAAGCAGCGGCCAGCGTGTGCGTGCAGCGCTTGCCAAAGCATTGATCGAAAATACGGACCTTCTACTTTTAGACGAGCCTACCAACCATCTTGATCAGGAAATGACTGAATGGCTGAAAGCCTATTTGAGACAAAGAAAAGGTGCGAGTGTGATCGTCTCCCACGACCGCAAATTTTTAAATGCTGTCTGCAACCGTCTAGTCGAAATTAAACACGGCAAGCTTGTCTACTATGGCGGAAGCTATGATTTTTACCTGGCAGAGCAAGAGAAGATTCTAGAAAGGCAGATGAGAGCTTATGCAGCGCAACAAGAAGAAAGAACCACTCTCCAACAGAAGATTAAGTCTATTTCTTTTTGCACAGGCAAGCCCTCTCCTCCAAAAGACCGCAATCTCATGGCCTACGATAAGAGAGGCGAAAAGCACCAAAAATCCTTGCGACATAAACTCGATACCATGAAAAGCCGTCTTGATGAAATCGAATCAAACCCTCTTGCCCACCCAAAGCCAAAAACTATCAAAGGCCTTGCATTCGCCGCATCGCCTTTGAGTTCTGGACTCGCCATAGAAATCGAAAATGCCACCAAAGCATACGGAAACACCGTGCTGTTTTCCGGTTTTTCCAAGAACATTTGCAGAGGAGACAAAATTCTGATTACGGGCCCAAATGGATGTGGAAAGACGACACTCCTAAAAGCTATTGCCGGCCTTGTTGCATTAGATGAAGGACACATCCGCACGGCACCGGCTGTGAAAATCGCGTTTTTGGATCAGGAAGTAGATCAGCTTGCAATGAATTGGACACCGCTTCAATACTTTGAAAGCCAATTTCATCTTTCTGAAGAAGAGGTAAGGAGCGAGCTGCATAAAGCAGCCTTGGGCTCCGCTGAGCTGCTGAGGCGTTCCTTTTCTACCCTGAGTACAGGGCAAAGAAAACGGATCTTTCTACTCGCCCTTATGTTAGAAAAACCCAATGTCCTCCTATTGGACGAGCCGACAAACCACTTAGATTTTTTGACCTTGGAAGCTTTTGAAAAGGCCCTTCTTGAATTTGAAGGAGCTGCCGTCGCCGTGTCGCA
>CAYOTQ010000210.1:0-3864 GCA_964406915.1 uncultured bacterium | reverse complement strand
CACCCACGTGTGCATGCAGAAGTGGTGAGACAGTGGCATGAAAAATGCAAGCAAGCAGAGAAGCTTGGCATATCCCCTCTCTTTGTTGTGGAGGTGCCATTGCTCTTTGAAGCCGGCATGGAGTCTTGGTATGATATCGTTATTGCTGTCATTGCAAACCCGGCGCTCTGTTTGGAGCGTTTTTGTAAAAACAGCAGCTATACAGACACAGAATATTTCCAACGTATGCAGAGGCAGCTTGGGCAACAAGAAAAAGCCAAACGCGCAAATTTTATCATTAACAACAATGGAACCTTGCCTGATCTTCAAGCCCAAGTTTCCATTGTATATCAACAAATTACAGGAGCTTCAGCCTGATTTATGAATCAAGAACCTGAATCAAATCTCTCTGAATCAATTCTCGAAGAGCATCTTATTGAACCGGAAGATAAAGAGAGTGGTAAAGGCTCGCAGGAAGCAACTCCTGTCGCCGTGACAAAGATCTCTGATCTGCAGAGAATGAATATTGACCAGCTCAATCATTACGCACGAAAAATCGGCCTGCGTCATCTTGGATCGATGACAAAATCTCAAATGGTATTTGAAATTGTCAAAGTCCTTGCCGACAGGCCAAATGAGCTGCTGTATGGAGAAGGAGTGTTGGAAATCCTGCCGGACGGCTTTGGATTCTTGCGTTCTACAAACTACAACTACCTGCCCTCGGCAGAAGATATCTATGTCTCTCCTGCGCAAATCCGCCGATTTGATTTGAAAAAAGGCGACACCATTTCCGGAACTATTCGCCCTCCAAAAGATAAAGAAAAATATTTTGCTCTTCTCAAAGTAGACAAAATCAACACAAAGCCTCCAGAAAAAGCTCGTGAGCGCATCCATTTTGAGAACCTGACGCCGCTCTATCCAAATAAACGCCTTGTGATGGAGACGACAAGAGAAAATCTGACAACACGTGTCATTGATCTCGTCGCTCCTATTGGTAAGGGCCAGCGTGGTTTGATTGTCGCTCCGCCTCGTAGCGGTAAGACGATGATCCTGCAGTCGATTGCCAATTCGCTTGCTGTCAATAGTCCTGAGATTGTGCTGATCGTCTTGCTGATTGACGAGCGTCCTGAAGAAGTTACCGATATGCAGCGCCTTGTCAAAGGCGAGGTGATTGCCTCTACATTTGACGAACCGCCAGAAAGACACGTCCAAGTGGCTGAAATGGCCCTTGAAAAGGCACGCCGTCTGGTTGAATATGGCAATGATGTCGTCATTCTTCTCGACTCCTTAACACGCCTTGCTCGCGCCTATAATGCTGTACAGCCGCATTCTGGGAAGATCTTGAGCGGTGGTATTGATTCTAATGCCCTGCACAAGCCAAAACGTTTCTTTGGCTCTGCCCGCAATATCGAACAGGGCGGATCCCTTACCATTATCTCGACAGCCCTTATTGACACCGGCTCCAGAATGGACGAGGTGATCTTTGAAGAGTTCAAAGGTACGGGCAACATGGAATTGGTGCTCGACAGACGCCTTGCCGACAGACGTGTGTGGCCGGCTGTTGATCCAATCAAGAGCGGCACTCGTAAAGAAGAACATCTCTACCATCGCGATGAGCTCGACAAGATCTACTTGCTGCGCCAGGCGACGGCAGATCTGTCTACCCTCGATGCCATGAACCTGCTGCTTGGCCGTCTGAAAAAGACCAACAGCAACGTCGAATTTTTACTCGGAATAAAAGACTAACGCCATCTATATCTTAGGCCTTATTCCCACAGAATAAGGCCTCTTCTTCAAAGGACAACTCCCCATGACGACTCCCATCATCGACGCCATCCAACGAAAAGACTACCAGCAAGTAGAAAAGCTGCTACAAGAAAAAGAAAGCCCAAACATCTGCCAAGATGGCATGTGTGATTGCTATCGCATTAAACATGGAGGAGCGAGTCCTCTTTATGTTGCTATGAAAATAGGAGACGAATCAATCATTGCGATATTAAATAGGCATAACGCTGTCTACCAATCAGAAGATGGCTTGGATTCTGCAACTCCCAAAGAACAAACCAAAATACGCAAATTTCTCAAGCCAAAGATACGACTGCTCCAGCTTGCAAGAACAGATCCTACGAACATATGGAGTGCGCTGCCCGTGGAGGTCATGCGAAACATTTATAAAAAAATCCATCAATTCCCAAAAACGACTACTACTTGATCTCGCTACACTCGATTTTCCTGAAAGATCGAGTGTGTAGAATTGATGAACTTTCTACACCTTGCCATCATCAGACGCTCTTTTGTCACATATTCTCTGATTCAGCCTTTGTAAAAATTCTAAGAATTGAGTGTGCTGATTTTCTTGAAGAGCCCATGCCTCAACTTCCCCAATATCTACAGGTGTTGCCAGACACACTTCAATAGCTTGCTCAAGGCTTTGTCGATCATTCCAATGAAAATAGCTAGCCAGGCGATCCTTTACACTATCTTCAACTCTGAGCAACCGCACCGTCCCAAGCGGTAGTATTTTTTCTTCAAATACCACGACAGGCTCTTTGCCTATTGCTACCGGAGGAGCGATGAATTCCACAAGCCACGGACAGTTGACATGAGCAAAATGCCTTCCTTTTGGATAAAATTCAAGCAAGGCCATTACTTTCTTCACGCGCCTCATGTCTTCGTAAGTCGCAAAGTCAATATCATATGATTGATAGCGGTTGTGCGAGTAGATAGTGACGCATGCCCCTCCCACCAAAATTGTCTCAATACCGTGCTTGCGCAGTTCTTGGGCAACAAAGGCTGCTAGATCTTCAAGAGAAATATGCTCCCAATCAATCATTTACTACTCGTTTTATTGGCTTTCCTGTGCGTCTCGGCCTGGTTCTGAGAGGAGCTTCATACAGCATCTGCTTTTGTTCTGCCGGAAGAAAGGAATATGCCTTTGCAAGAAATGACTGGAGTTCTGCAAGAAACGGATATCGCGGATTGAAATAATAGACTCTGGTTTTTCCCTCTTGCTGCGCCACAATGATGCCCCCATCTTCTAAGCGCATCAGCGCCTTTTGGACGCTGTAGAGTGGAATTTTCAACACATGTGCCAGTTGCATACCATATCCTTTTTTATTCGAAAGGAGATAAACAAGGACTTTTTCGATTACTGCATTGCCAAAAAGTTTCTCAAGCATATTTCACCAAATATTTTGGTTATATTACCATCATTTATGGTTATGCTACCAAATTTTTCTATTGTTATGCAATAGGCACTGCCCAGTGATTGTCCCCCCTTACCGTCAAAATTAAATAAAAAACTTGACAACCGACGCTATTTCTTCTAGCATAAAACTAAGCGTGTTGCGAGGAGGTCGGTTATGTCAATCGGTAGATTTCCCCAAGGAGAACCAGGCGGTGTCAAAAGACAGCGCGGAGAGGAAGAGGCTACAGAATTCAGACCAGCAAAAAAAGCGAAAACAGAGAGTGGCAAAAGCATTCAACAGATCTCTTCTCAACAGGTCTCTTCTAAAGATAAAACCCTTTCTTCTGTAACCCTTATTCAACATCTAATTTCACTGAAAGACAAGTATGCGTTGCTCCCTAAAAAAGATATAAAAAAATATGAACAAGCCCTGACACACGTAAAAGTAGAATTAGAAAAGAAGCATCCTGACATCAATGAACATGATTCACACTTATACGCAAAAGAAATAAAAGACTGTTTGGCAACCATAGCGGCTATAAAGGATGCCAAATCGCCTCTCGGTCAAATTAAGAAACAGTGCACAGTCATCTCAAAGTCAATAGCAAGAATAGATAAATACCCCCTGTCACATCTCTCTTCCAAAGACGCCATCTCTCACCAACAGACAGGACTGCAAAAATTGCTAGGCGAAGTAC
>CAYOTQ010000209.1:552-3888 GCA_964406915.1 uncultured bacterium | reverse complement strand
TAACTCCAGACGTTGCACCTAAAAAGCGATCAGGGGCTACTCTTAATGTCTATCTTGTGTTGAGAAAGGGGGAACAGATTCTTCTTTCGTTGAGGCGCAATACCGGATATTGTGATGGCTTTTATGGATTAGTCTCCGGTCATGTAGAAGATGGAGAGTCTGCTATGAGCGCTGCTGCTCGCGAAGCAGAAGAGGAAGCTGGTCTCATGATATCTCCCTCAGATTTAAAGCTTGTGCATATGATGCATCGCAAAACCAATCGGTTCAATATTGACCTATTCTTTGAATACAGCTCTGAATGCAGCTTGTGGACGGGCTCTGAAAAGAATTCTGTGGAAAATAAGGAGCCATTGAAATGTGAAGAACTAGGCTTTTATCCCCTGCACCAGCTCCCGGAGAATGTCATTCCCTATATTAAAAAAGCGCTAGAAGAGACCTATTTTCACAGACAGTGGTATTCTGAAGAGGGGTGGTAGTGTTTGACTGGATTGTATTTTAAGCGAGAGATGATGAGGTATTGCTCAAGCTCAGATAAGTAGACATCCCATTCGTCTAAGATCCAGAAAAAGTTTGAGGGGAATTGACAACAAGAAGGCAAGTCTGCCAAGACTTTTAGGGCCTTGACTCTTCCGCTATCACCCAAGCAGGCAGGGATCATCTCATCAAGAAGAGAGCGCTCTTTTGCTTGCCATTCTGGCAGAATAGTTCCCTCTACGCCTTCATGTTGTGTGGTGCTTGCGAGATGTTTTGACCAATGAAAGTAAAATCTAATGGCCTGATGAAAGAGCTCTAGGAGCTTTTCTGACACGATTCCTTTATTTTTTAACGCATGCAACAGACGCCTTTTTGCTATGAGAAAAGCCTCTTCAGGGTCTATTTGGGACTGATTGTTCTCATAATAGCCAGCCAGTGCTAATTCTTTGACTATCGTTTCATCGCTGATCGGGGCGCGGCAATATTGACTATCGCCAAACCAATGAGAGGCTTCAAGAGCTGCCTGCTCGGGTCCGTCAGGGACATGGACGAGGTTAAAAATACGAGATTTAGATTGAAAGTGTCTGCGTAAAGAATCCTCTTTGCGCTCTTTTGGAAGAGCCGAGCCCTTAAGATCGCGTAAAAGACTGAGTATATCGCCAGCCTTTTCTCGTCTCAGTATAAGTCCTAAGGCAGGTCCAAAGGTGTACAACTTGCGGTTGTGTTGCCAGTCGTCGACATTCCAGCAAAAGTCTCTGCCATACATGAGCCTGTAGTGCCCTTCAGAAACCTTGCCTGCTAAATAGCGTACAATCGATAGTTGGTGATTCTTTAGGAATTCTATGATTTGGCCAAGCAGCTCGCGGTAAAAAACATCTGGTTTTAATAAGACAAAGGCATCTGAAAACACTATGGCTTCTTGCAATTTGGACTGATACAGCATCGCTTCTCTATAGGATTGAGGATTCCGCAGTAGGGACAAATCCATAAGCCAAACTGAATTGGAGTAAGGCCTATTTCTTGTGACAGTTGTGGCAAAGAGCAGATCAAAGGCCTCTCTGGGTCGACATAAAACTTTAGGTACTGTTGTCCATTTTCTTCATATAGGGGGCACGAGAGGATGCTTAAATGTATCTTTGCTTTTCTACACTCTTTGCTTTGCAGCAATTGACATGCTTTCCCTAGGCGTGCGGACGCAAAATAGCGAAAAAACTCTTGTTGAGGTGGCGAGCTTGTGAGTGTCTGCAAAAACCCCCAGAGTGCGAGCCAGTATTCTGCAATAGGCTTAAAAAGTTGTATTTTTGCGTGCATGGTGAAAGGGTCTGGATCATTATATAAAGAAATAAGCTGTTCTTCGATCTCCTGAGAGTAGTTCATAATCGATGAAAGGAAGGCAAGGTCCCATGCTGGATCTGATAGCCCGGAGTATTCCCAATCCAGGAGCACTAGAGAGCCTGCAACAGATAAGAAGTTGCTGGGGACAGGATCTCCGTGTGATGGAACCTTCTTTGCAAAACAGGGCAAAGAGAGCTCTTGTTTTAGTGTGCACAGCTGCTGGCCAAGATGATAAAACTCAGCTGAAAGGGGCACCTGGTGCTCTTCTAAATAGGCGGTGAGTAGATCAATTCTTTCGAAGAGATCTATCGTGTTCGTGAACGGCACATCGCTTGCATGTATCCGTTTGAGAAGTGAGGCGACTTGTTCGATCATTTGTGGCTGATAAAACTCTTCAAAAGGATAGAACGTACAGCCTTCGATGTATTTGGTGATCTGACGGCCATTATTATAATGACAAATAGCGACAGGGTTGAAGCCTGCTTGAAAGGCAGCTGTGCTATTTGCAAGTTCCCTATTTCTATCAATGAATCGATCAGTGCCAGATCCTGGAATGCGAAGGACATAACGAGTGCCCGTTTCATCGGCAAAGAGATAATTTTCGTTAGTAAGTCCTGGCAATCGTAAGAACACGGTCGCTTCTGCCAATGGCTTTCCCATCAGTGATTGGGCTTCGATACACGGTGTTTGGGCCTCTAAAAACAGCGGTGCAAACAGTACGAAAAGAGCGAGTAAACAGTGCATAGACATAGCTAAAAATCAGATTTCCATAGACGACATACAGGAATAATATCAGGATCTGCCTTGCAGGAGGGACTTCCCATTGAAAGCTCTTCAGCAGGACATCCGCCTAAACATGCTTTTGGAGCTTTGCATGTACCGCAACTGCTTTTTGTAAGTACTTTGGTAAAAAGTTCAAACTCATTTTCTCCTCGATTGAGGACTACGTTGCCATTTTCCATCTGGAACATATTTTGTGCCGTATCAAACAGGTATGAACAGACATAGGCTCTTCCATCGGGAAATATAGAAATGCGATCGAGAGTTCTTCCAATACATCCCCGGTAGCCTTGCTGTGTGAAACGCGCGATATTTGCGCGATTTGCATAAGTTGGCTGGTACCATACTTGCACTTTGTAGTTACTCTTGATACGTTCAAGTTCTTCATAAAACTCAATCCATTCAGCAGGCGACATGGCCCACTCATTATTTTTCAGGCCATTGCCAATGCTGGAAAATACATGAAATTTTACAAGAGAAACTCCTGCTGCCTCACACATAGGAATAAGCTGTAGGCAGTCGCTTTTGTTCTTTCGATTTACTGTGCAGATGACCCTTGTATCAAAGCCTGCAGCAGCTAAAGCCTGTGAGGTTTTCCAGGCGAGGTTGAAAGTTCCAGGACCACGCACCAGATCGTGGGTATCAGCAGAGCCTCCATCGAGGCTTACCTGAATGTAGCTAAGCTCTTCGGGGCGCATCTGCATGAGAATCGAGCAAGCCTTGCCGATGCCGTTTGTATTGATAATG
>CAYOTQ010000209.1:0-542 GCA_964406915.1 uncultured bacterium | reverse complement strand
ACTTCGAGAAAATCAGGATGTAGAGTTGGCTCACCACCAAGGATGCTGAGCTTACTTCCACCAAGCTTTCTCCATACTTGAAGGACATTTTTAATCTCCTCCAGAGGCATAAATTTTGCACGTTCAAGACGCTCGCCCATATAGCAGTGCCCGCATCGCAGCTGGCATTTTTCTGTAATGTACAGATAGACATTACGGAAACGCCCATAGGGGACAGGGTCAATATGTTCTGGAACTCGTGCATACCCGTAGAGATCATCCGATTTGGCTGTCTCAGTGCGGTTGAGTACCTTTAAAGTCAAATTACACCCATATTTGTTAGTTTGTCTATAAGAACATCAAATCTTTCAGGGGTCATGAGCTTCTTTTTCTTGTCATCTTGCGACTCGTTATTTGCTCCATACTGCCACCAAGATTCATCTGTCTGTCGGTCCATGACACGGAAACGATCGCTCTGAGAAGGTCCTCGCAAAATGAGAGTGACAGTATTTGGCTCAGCGGTGACAGAGTGGTATTGAGAGTGATGAAGAGAATAGAAATCT
>CAYOTQ010000208.1:0-3896 GCA_964406915.1 uncultured bacterium | reverse complement strand
AAAGTATTGACAGAGGCGGCAAAATCAATGCGCTTCTTTTGCTTGCCAAAGGGGGAGCTGATCCGAAGAGTGTCAAAGCAGCTTTTGCCTGTTTTCATGCGCGCTCTCTCGTCGTTCGCAGAAGGCTCATTAAGGCCCAGAAGATGAAAGAGACCGTGGCGTTATTAAAGGCTATGTCTCTGAAGGATCTACAGGAATTTTTACGTGTATGTACAAGGATAGTATGACGAAACAAGATGTTCTATTAGGGGCTCATACCTCTGCTGCGGGAGGAGTGTTTAATGCTCTGTACGAAGGAAAAGAGATAGGGGCTACAACAATTCAGTTGTTTACCAGCAACCAGCGGCAGTGGCATGGACGTGCTCTTACCCAGGAGACAATAGAAAAATGGCAAGCAGCTCTCAAGGAAACAGGCCTACAAAGTATCATGAGTCATGATAGCTATCTGATAAACTTAGGAGCGCCAGACCCTGAGGTGCTTGCAAAAAGCAGGCATGCTTTTCGAGAAGAGATTGTCCGCTGTTTGCAACTGGGGGTGACGTTATTAAATTTTCACCCTGGATCTGCTCTGCAAGCCGGTGTTGAAGTCTGTCTCAATCGCATTGTCAATAGCTTGCTTGAGATGCAAGATCTCTTTACCGGCCGTGATCCTTTGCAGCTGTTAATAGAGACAACAGCAGGCCAAGGCTCGACGATAGGCGCTTCTTTTCAGGAAATTGCCTATATTGTCCAGGGGGTAAAAGATCGCCTTCCTATTGGCGTCTGCATTGACACGTGCCACATTTTTGCGGCTGGATATGACATCAGAACAAAAGAGGGGCTTGAAACAGTGCTGGCAGAATTTGATGCTACAATAGGGCTCCAATTTTTGAAAGCGATGCATCTGAATGACTCTCAAAAGGGTCTTGGTTCGCGTGTCGATCGGCATATGGCCATTGGCGAAGGGGAATTGGGACTGGACTGTTTTCGTGCCATCATGCAAGAGCCTCGCCTTGCCGCTCTTCCCAAATATCTTGAAACTCCTGGCGGGCCGCCACTCTGGAAAAAAGAGATAGAGCTTTTGAGGAGTTTTGTTTAGAATTACTTTTTTTTCACGAAGATGAGTACCTATGCGCACAAAAATTAAATTTCTGCTTACCCAAAACCATGAAGCGATTGTTGGAAAAGACCATGCTGTCAAAGGCTGGGTCAAAACGGTGCGCAATCAAAAGAGCATGACGTTTCTTGAAGTCAACGACGGCTCATGCTTTGGCAATTTACAAGTACTTCTTGAAGCTTCAATTCCCTCTTATGAACAGCTGCTCAGCCAATTGACGACCGGTGTGGCTGTAGCGGTTTCAGGACCTATCGTGGAAAGCCCAGGACAGAATCAAAATATTGAAATGCATGCAAAAGAGCTGAGCATCATTGGTCCTGTAGATCCCGAAGTGTATCCACTGCAAAAAAAGCGGCATTCATTTGAATTCTTACGGACAATTGCTCATCTTCGGCCACGTACAAATACGTTTGGAGCAGTCGCTCGTGTGCGTAATGCTCTTGCGTGTGCCACCCATGATTTTTTCCAACAGCAGGGATTTCTCTATATCCACACACCGATCATTACTGCCAGTGATTGTGAAGGAGGGGGCCAGCTGTTTCAAGTGACGACGCTCGACATGTTAAAGCCTCCTCTGACAAAAGAGGGGACAATCGATTACTCTCAGGATTTCTTTGGAAAGCCTGCCTACCTTACGGTATCGGGGCAGCTCAATGGCGAGACCTATGCTTGCGCGCTTTCAGATGTCTATACCTTTGGTCCGACATTTCGTGCGGAAAATTCCAATACATCAAGGCATTTGGCGGAATTTTGGATGATTGAGCCTGAAATGGCTTTTGCTGATTTACAAGATAATATGGATTGTGCAGAAAGGTATATGAAGTATGCCTTCAAAGCAGTGCTTGAGCGTTGTCCTGATGATATGGCATTTTTTAATCAATATATCGAATCGGGCACCATTGATCGCCTGCAGCAAGTGATAGAGACTCCTTTTGAAAGAGCCTCTTATACCTATGCTATTCGGGTGCTGCAAAAATCAGGAAAAGCCTTTCAGTTTCCCGTTGAATGGGGTCTTGATCTTCAATCAGAACATGAGCGTTACTTGACAGAAGAGTTTTTTCGAAAGCCTGTGATTTTGACGGACTATCCACGCAAGATTAAGGCATTTTATATGCGCGATAACGATGATGGCAAGACAGTGGCAGCTATGGATGTGCTGGTGCCGAAAGTAGGGGAAATTGTTGGAGGCAGCCAAAGAGAAGAGCGTATCGATATTCTTGAAAGAAAAATTGAAGAGTTTGGCCTTCCTAAAGAAAGTTATAAGTGGTACCTGGACCTTCGGAGATTTGGCTCAGTTCCTCATGCCGGATTTGGCGTGGGCTTTGAGCGGCTGATTCAATTTATCACAGGTCTTGATAATATCCGTGATGTCATCCCATTCCCTCGTTTCCCTGGCAACGCAGACTTTTAAACCCAAGTGACCAGCAATTCTTCATTTAACGCCAATGAGTTATGTCAGATTTTGCAAATGCCTCGAAGACTAAGGTCGAGACCGTAGCGAGAGGCTTTTGTAAAAGATGGCATAACCCATACGGATTGAGACAACGTTCAGCTGTATCACAAGTTATCTACCGACACGAATTCACGCAGTGACACAAAAAGGTTTCTATCTGAAGTTATTACTTTGCATTTTGGCTTTCTCCGTCGACAAAATGCCTGGCTAAAGGCGTATTCGGCAACCATCTTCCTAGAGCTGCCATCTACTTCGTCTAACCACTCGCCAAGGCCTCGACCTTGGCTTCGGGGTCAGACTCGTATCTGTACAGCTCTAAGACGCCGCTCCCCGAAAATTGGTAGTCACTTGGGTTTAAATTCTAACTATTTTTTTGTTGCTTCATTCGCGCCAATATCCATAATGGCTGCAGGCTGATAATAGCCAAAAACATGCCTGTCTGCCTTCTTGTTGACGCTTGCGCGGTAGCTTGTGAGCAAGGGGGGTGGTGACAGGGACTTAACATTATAAGGAGTTTTTATGCGCGTAAAACAACTATTCGCGTTGGCTTTGCCCACTCTCTTGGCTTCTACGGTCTTGCTGGCCGCAAATCCAGATGTACAAAAACGAGATACAAGACACACTGTGGCCCCAAAAGCACAAGATTCAAGTCCTGATTTAGCGTCGTACTATTTGAAATATGATGGTGCTGCTATCACATATAGCCCGAACCAGACAATGATTTTTCCAGCTCCAACAGCTCCTGTAGCAGCTGCGAAGCGTAATATCAAATATGACACAGCAACGGGCATATTTACATTTAATCAGAAGGGAGATTATCAGATCAACTATGGTGTTGGTCCAAGCCAGCTGTCGATCAATGGAGCTGCTTTTGCGCTCTTCGTCAAAGGAAATCTCGTTGATGGCAGCCAGCTGTCAGTATCTTCAACAAGCCAATCAAGTTCTAGTATCATTCTCACTCTCAAGAAAGGTGATACAGTTGAACTAAGAAAAATCAGTGCTATGCCAGTGGCTCTTTCTTATGGCAGCAACATGGATGTTGGCTTGCTTGGATATATGATGATTTGCGGTCTGTAATACAGTCGCTATAAGGCAAATCGCGTCCCAAAGACCAGATTTGCCTTTTTCATAATCTATTCCACTCATTAGACCTCTTTCGAAACCAGATTCCTGTGCCTGTGCCTCTGCCTCTGCCAGTGCCTGTGCCTGTGCCCGCCTTTTTTTCAACGCGGCGATTTTGACAATACTCAGCATTTCATAAAAAATGTTTTTTGACACTCCGATTAATCTTCTGAATTTTCCTGGTGAAAGATTCTTAACGTATTCGTATTTTTGCATCAGCAGCTC
>CAYOTQ010000207.1:0-3909 GCA_964406915.1 uncultured bacterium | reverse complement strand
CCTCCCCTTCCCCCAAAAATCGAGGAGCCAAAAGCTGCTCCTAAAATGGAAGACCTTCAAAGACAATTTGCTGCCATATCCATTACCCCTGCGCCTGCCATAGCCCCTGCTGCTGTTGCAAAAATAAGTCAAAAAGCCAGAGACATAGAATTTACCCTCCATAAATTCCGGATTCCAAAGGCTTTTCCTAAAGAGGTTCTCAACCAAGCAGCGGCATTACCCCAAGAGGTACCAGATGTTGAGATTGCCAGAAGGGTGGACCTCACCAAGCACGTCTCTATTACCATTGACCCCATCCAGGCAAAAGATTTTGACGATGCCTTGAGTCTGACAAGATTGGATGATGGCGGGTATTGTCTAGATGTTCATATTGCTGATGTATCGCACTATGTACTGCCAGGATCGCCTTTAGATATAGAAGCTGCCAAGAGAGCCAATTCCACCTATTTCCCAGGGGTCTGCATTCCTATGCTGCCGCCTAGCCTGTCTGATGAACTCTGCAGCTTGCAACCGAATAAAGTAAGGCTCACCATTACCGTACGCATGCAATTTGATAGGAGCGGCAATTTGACAGCGGCGCCACTCTTCTTCAAATCGGCAATTGAGAGCAAAAAGAGATTTAATTATGAAGAAGCAAAAGAGGTTTTGGACGGTAAAACCCCCTCTCCATATTTCTCTCTGTTACAGAATATGAAAGAGCTGGCTCTCATTCTCAACAGGCAAAGAGTCGCTCGCGGCGCGTGCCAAGTCACCCTTCAGGAGGCAGATGATGCTAATAATTCTGCAATCACGCACCTGATTGTTGAAGAGTTCATGTTAAAAGCAAATGAGTTGGTCGCTATTGAACATAAGGCGAAACAGAAGGCCTGTTTGTATAGGGTACATGATAGCCCGAAGCCATGGACAATGGAAGATTTTTACACACTGATTCGTACGCAAGGATATCCCCTTTCAAGCAATCCTGAAAAACAAGAAGTCGCTAAGTTGTTTTTGGACCCAAATTTCTCTAATCGCTTTTCCCACCAGTTTGTACGGAGCATGAAAAGAGCCTACTATTCAACAAGCGATATTGGCCACTCAGGTCTTGAACTTCCCTCTTACTGTCATTTCACAAGTCCGATTCGTCGTTATGCCGACCTTATCGTTCACCGCACGCTTTTTGATGGCAATCAGCAAAAGGATCTAGAAACTATTGCTAGACACCTATCAGAGCAGGAAAGAGTGGCTCAAAAGGCAGAAGAGTATGTCATCAACGGCAAAAAGATACGCAAAGCTAAAAAAAGCTTTGTGCAAGAGCCCAGAAAAGAATACCCTGCCGTGATCACGCATATTACCCCGGTTGGCTTTACCTTTAAAATCCAACAATTTGCACTCGACAGCTTTTTGAATATATATGAAGATACCGCAACCTCTTGGAAATACAATAGGCAGAGCCTGAGCTTTGTTAATGCCGCAGGCCAAGAGATCACTATCGGAAAACAGATAACAGCTCGCATCAGACAAATTAATACGGAACAGCGCGAGATTTCTTGGAGTCTTACGTATTAAATTGCAAAACTAGAATGCAAAGCTGGAATCGCAAAAATTGAATCGCAAAAATGGAAAAGTTTTTAATCCTCACTTCCAGCTACTCTTTACTGCATGACTATTATTGAAGAATACATCAGCCGTGTAGTAAAGGCCCTTGTCTACATTGAAGCGCACATTGAAGAGGAAATGACCCTCGATGAGCTAGCAAAAATCTCTTGCTACTCACCATTTCATTTTCATCGCATCTTTCAATCTGTGGTTGGGGAAACAGTCTATCAATATGTAAAGCGATTGAGACTTGAACGAGCGGCAAGCCGTCTGCGAAACACAACAAAACCAGTCACCGATATTGCCTTGGAAGCGAGCTATGATACCCCATCAGCATTCACAAAAGCTTTCAAACAATCTATGGGAATATCGCCGAAAGAGTATCGCCGCTTGCACGCAGCTGTCCATGTGACCTGCAAAACAGCCGGTGCTGCACCAGCCCTCCTCCCAGATACAATTGAAAAACTCGCTGATATAGAGCTTTTCTTTAGCAGAAAGACAGGCAGCTATCAAAAAACCCCTTGGGCAGCATGGGAAGCGATGAACCAATTGCTCCTCGACTGTCATATTGATACACAATCTGTTCGCCGTTTTGGCATCAGCCACGACGATCCTCATATCACAAAAGAGGACAAAATCCGCTACGACGCTTGCATTCTGCCGCTTGCACATCAATCAATCAACGGACTTGGAAGGCAGGTGCTCAAAGGAGGAAAATATGCGGTCTTTACCCATATAGGGCCCTATGAAACGCTAGAGGAAACATGGCATAAAATATTGTTACAATGGCTGCCTGTTTGTTCAGAAAAACTCGATGATACCAGACCCTCGTTCGATGAGTATATCAACATGGAATACTACGAAAAAGAAAACGAAAAAGTAATTACAAAGTTGTACATACCAATATATTAAGGCGCAAAAATGAAAATACTACTCATTATATTATCAGCTGTATTGATTCTTTCAGCAAAAGTAGATGCAGCTTCAACTCCTCTCTCTGTGGTTATTGTAGGCGGCGGCCCCGCCGGTCTTGCAACAGCAATAGAGGCGCACAATCAAGGAGCATCAGTCACAGTTATAGAAAAAAGAGCTAGCTACGCCCGTGAGCAGACGCTTTTTCTGTTTGACTCTTCTCTATGTCTGTTAGAAAAATGGGATGTCCACCTGCCGCAGATGAAACAGATTGAACTGCCGGACGACAGCAGAATGGGTATTGTGAAGATCAATCACTTGGAACAGAGTCTTGAAAACAGAGTAGCCGAATTAAAGATTAAGAAAATCTTTGGCGAATTTCTTGGATTTCAAGAAGGGACCCGTACAATATTCATCTCAAGCAACGGTGGTGTATTTTCTCTGCCATACGATCTACTTGTCGGGGCTGATGGTGTCCACAGCACAGTACGAGCAAAATGCGGTATTGAGTGCCAGCAGATGGGGCAAGCAGAGTCTATCACAACTTTTACGCCATTTGCTGAATCCGACGGAGAGTTTGATATCTCAGACACAATAAAGGTACAGGATGTCTTTATGAGAAAAGTCTCGCTCCCATCTACCAGCATTATCTTTACACAAAGAGCGCCAGGGTCTGCAGATATGCAGGAGACAATTTCTGAGCAAACTCTTGAAGAGCGTCTCAAAGAGTGTAAGTGGCAAAGAGAGGCAAAAATTGTTGCCGAAGGCAAAGCAAAAATTTCACCCAATATCACAGTGTTTCTCCAACAAGCATCGACTTTTTCAGACGAAAGGAGAAGCGTCATTCTTATTGGAGATGCGGCTGCGGTGGGAAGTTATCTTCAAGGCATGGGAGCCAATACAGCGTTTAAATCTGCATCGATTGCGGGTAGATTTTTTAAGAATTTCCAACAAAATGAGCGTGATGCCTACTCTTACTTTAACGAACAGATGCAAAAGACAACGGACGCACTCATCAACGACAGCAAATACTTATTTTCCCCTTAAAACCGGCTTCTTCCAGAAACAGCTTTTCTACCACACCAGGGATAGGACTTCTTTCGAGATCCTACCCTGGGCTATTGCTCGCAAGCTTCGATACTCACTTTGCATCTAGATCATACAGCTCTTTAGAAGGGGATCTCTTAATGAGCCTTGGCGTGACCTCGCAATCCATTTCTTCGAGTTCTGTCGCTTCCGGCAATATAATCCCATGACTGTCCGGACAAATAGCTATATGAAACTTTTTCCAACGTCTTCGTTTTTGTTTGCCATGCTGCCTTACTTTCCATTCCCCTTCTCCGTATGCTTTAAACCCTGATGAATCGAACACAAGGTGAGTTGGGCGCTTTGCTAAGATGTTTTTGACACGCTTGCCAA
>CAYOTQ010000206.1:0-3934 GCA_964406915.1 uncultured bacterium | reverse complement strand
ATTAGCGATGCCCAGCTGCGTAGCCTCGAAAAGGGGAAGCTCAAGTGCACAGTGTGCGAGTCCAAGTTTTCGCTGTTTCGTTCCCCGCGAAAGTGCTCCGAGTGTGGAAATCTTGTCTGTCAAATCGACAGCTTTGACATTGCCAGCGCCGAGAGTTTGATTGGCAAGGGCCCAACTCCAGTTTGAATTTCTCTTTCAGGCAGACAGCCATTGCGAACCACAACTCATTTTTGCTTTTCTTCCTTGCAGGTATTGAAGCGTGCTAACAGCTCTTCGACTGCGTTCTCCAATGCTTACTGCAACAATTTGCGGGCTCCTTCTCTGATGATTTGCTCGAAAGCACTGTCAAATGGTGTTGGTTGATGACTTATATCAGCTGTTATGCGACTATTTTTCATGAGCGTTCCCCTCTTAGTTTTTGAGTGCGATTCAAAACTTTATTGAGGACACGCTCTTTTTATTTCAAACACACCTTTTGATCATATCCCGTGATATGCCGCTCATCACCTCATTTCCAGCATATTTTCAGCAAAACTTTGTGGCATATGCAGCGGCGATGACTGGGCCAAGTAAGTAATTTAAGGAGAGAGTGCTATGGATGGAGTGACTGGTTTTTTTACAGTTGTTGGGGTCGGACTGGGAGTAGGCGCGGTATATAATCGCTTGCGTGGAAGGTATGTTGCGAGCCATATGCAACAGCAGCTTGGATTGTTGAGTCTTGCTATTGCCACTGCAGCAGCGCCAACGTTTGTAGGAGCACAGGACGCTCAACATCCTGCACGGCAACGCAATGGACACATCGTGTTCATCGACCCTACCTCTCAAGAAGAACGGTTAGACCCGATTACAGCTGCATATCGCGATACCATGGCAACCAAACGAGGTATGATCGAATATGTGGTTCGTGGCATTGTTTCTGGCATATGTGCCGTAGAGGGCTATTTTGGAACTCCTGATCCCGACTGTGTCTATTTTCAATAATTGCTTAGAGGAGGGGCCTCAATTCACAATCCCGAATCTAGGCAATTAGCAATTGAGGAACACCCTCTTAGAGGGTATTCGAGATACGAACACATGACTGAAAAGCGATTTGTGATGGCCGTAGTATGGGCAAAATGTTGTCCCGATAGTAGAGCGCCAGCTTTTCAAAACTCACTTCTACCCCGCTTACACAGAGCTTTTCTACACTACATCCAGATTTTGAGCTGTGCAAAATCCACAAATAGAACGAAGACTCTATTGGAGCAAGGAAAACATGAGATTCATCCCATTGGAATTGATCGTCAGGAGATTCCAAATTGTCTGTGCTGAGAGGAAACGTAATGAGAGTGCTGTGCTGGGCGTACAGTTCAGAAATTTCTGAACGGTGAGTCGTAAATCGATCTCTCGTGTATTGCCCACCCCCATTTCCACCAATCAGAAAAGTTTTTATATCTTTAAAATCTTTAAGCTCAGGCGCAAATGAGTGCGTATACATATCTGTTACACTCTTCTTTGGAGTTAAACAATCTTCGTGCATGAGTGCCGCTTTTACAGCTCCATCCAGCTTACTTCCCACCATTAAAATCGCGATGCATGGCCCTAGTCGTAGAGTGTATAGCAGCTGCTTGGCGCCTGGAAGTAGCAACATTTCTTGATACCCATACCGTTGCGATGGGTGATGCTGTGGCGGGGTATGTGCGTCGAGGATGCAAGAATCGGCGTCATCATCACCCGTATAATGTAAATCAGTGCATTTTTGTCCATTAAAGTGCGCGATCTCTTGCCCTTTTAACCTCACCACCAAAGAGTGGCGATGAGAAAAAAAGTCTTCTTCCTGAACCGGGAGTGTGTAAATGTGTGCTCGAAGCCGCTTGATGGCTTCATCGAGTTTTAGTAACTTCTCTTGAGATACATTACAATTGAGAAAATAGTCTGACCAGCTTTTGACTGAAATATCCGCCATGCTGCGGCAATTTCCATAAAAAATCACGCCAATTAATTTATTTTTAAAATCATGAATGCAATCGGTTGAAATATCTGATACGCATTTTTCTAACTCGAGTAGATGGTCTAAGGCTGAATGATTGTGATAATTGATCTGCAAGGATACATCCTTTTAAAAATAGATTTAAGTTATTATTATATAACATGCATGGTTTTTATGTAATAATTATAAAAAATTAATTTAATATAAACAAATAATTTGTAATAGTAAATTTTGTTAATTATTTGTTGTTTATGAGTATTGTTAATAGTCTTAGTTTATTTGTTGGTGAAAGGGGCCGTGCCTGCATTAGGCATAACTTGCTGAAGCGAACGGGACCATGAATGGGATCAGACCTGGCTTTTTGGCATTTTCCTTTCCAATTTCGACCTTGCTTTCTCTACGAAAGAATAAAGGCGTGCTAGAAAATTTCAATTTATTTTACGGAAACGACTTCGGGATAAGATATGGGGGTGGCTGGATTCGAACCAGCGTACTCCGGAGAGGAGGGATTTACAGTCGGTTGCCCTTCCACACACCAGCGCAAACTAGAATACATAGGCACAAAACAATCAAGGGTTTAACGAGCTATCGATTGTGCTGGCTTGTGCCATTTTACGCCAGTCTTTTGCAGTCAAGTGCGTAAAAACGACTACGGTTATGCAGACCCTGCACTGATAATTTCTGAATAGAGAGCTGAAATTTCCGCAAATGCTACGTCAATATTCTTTTCCGTAATGCATTCTCCAGCCAAGGCCGCATAAGGCAATTCCCAGTCGGCAGGTGGGTGGGGTAGAGTCAATGGCAGCTGATGAGTATCACGTATCTTGAAAACTTGGCGTAAAGCAAAAATCAGTTTGACAGTCTCCAGGACGCGCATTCTCATCAAGAGCAAAATATCTACAAGATCCTTCACTCTAGAATTGGACCTAGCTTCACGAGGCAGTGTATAGGCATGTATTTTTTCTGCAAATTGTTGTTCCAGAGAGATCATTGCTATTGTCGGCGCTGTAGTACCAAAAAAATGCAGCCAATTGGGCATAGTCAATGTTTCCGTAGGCAGCACGAGGACATCTCCACCTACATCCAGATGAAATCGTACAAATAATCTCCCATCTATAAATGAAGAAACGGGATAACGACTTCCTCCATATGGTGCATTATCGAGATCAAGTTCAGCCGTCCCCAATGCATACGAAAAATAATCTCCCAAATCAGTAGCCGCAAGAGTTCTCAGGTCACGAAGAATAAAATCATCCGATAGATCATCCAGATGCTGTACATGCTGCAAGTAAGTAAGATCTATATCCTTCGTGGCCCTTGCTGACGCAAGGCGCAGTTCCATAGCATAACCACCTTTCAGAAAGAATGGGGGCTCAGGCTGCATAAAAAGACGGGCAAGCAAACGATCAAAAGCAACTTGACGCCTCACCCTCTGCAAATCAATACCCTTTTCCTTCGCCTCCCTTTGCAGTCGCGCTTCGAGACTTTTTCGAAAATCCTGAGCGGTCTTAAATCTATTATCGGGCATAAAACCTCCTTATCAGGAATCCAGCTTCAGCCTCAGGCAATGAATCAATCTGTTGTTGGAGAAGAATCCCTCTTCGACGAGCTTCAAGCACTGCTTGTTCTATAAACTCATCTGCGATCTGCCTTGTTTGAGCAAGATCGAGAAGGGTACGTACGAGTGTAGTAACACGATACCCATGCTGTTCAATCCACTCATTTTGCAGAAGATCAGAAAAATAAAGCTTCAAAATGGGTGGAGTAGTGATCGATTTGCGAAAATGTTTCGGTACAGTCATATGGAGCTTAGTTGGCATGATATCACACAGGTCATACAGATCCAAAGCCGTTTCATGAGACCACACCCCCTGAATATCTCCTTTTTTGCTGCGACTCCAGAGGCTCCACTCAATTAAATCGGGTCTCTCTGCAATAGGGTAGCGAGCAAGCCGGTATATACCA
>CAYOTQ010000205.1:3740-3975 GCA_964406915.1 uncultured bacterium | reverse complement strand
AGACGGAAAATACTCCATTACACGAGGATCTGCATTGAGTAGGGCAAAGGGTTCAAGGTCTTCTGCGCACCAGGGACGAAGAATCAGACGCCTTGTTTGTATGAGAGATTTGTGTGTCATAGAAGCTTCTTGCTCACTCGGTGGTCACTTGGGTTCTAAGTACTTGACAAAGAAGATAGCATAAATGCCACCCGCGTGGCTACATCACTTTTTGGCAATTCAATGATACTGTATC
>CAYOTQ010000205.1:0-3730 GCA_964406915.1 uncultured bacterium | reverse complement strand
GTAGGTCTCTACAGCTTCTTGAAAGTCTTGCTTGCGCTCTTCATCGTTTTGATAAATTTCTTTCCAAGGAGGCGCAATAAAGACTATGGAGTTGTACCTAAATTGCTTTGCTGCATGTGCGAGTTCTACAGAGACTGGTTCATTGATTAAATACGAGTAGCCTATCAGCTCAGGGATGCCTCTATCAAAAAAGACAGGGCATTCACATTCCTGGACTTGTAGAAAATCAGCGATCGATCTGGACAGCATAAGATCTCGAAATTGCAGCCTGTCGCCGTTGTGCAGAGCATTTCCCCCTATGGCAAGCTGTTCTTTGATGATTTGACGCCCAACCTCTTGGACGGTCTGATAGCCTCTTTGTTGTAAGAGGGTAATGATCGATGTCTTGCCAGAGCCTGGTCCACCTGTTAGTATATAAAAATTTTTTCTTTCTTGCATGGGCTTGCTTGAGTAAATCAGGTTATTAGTGTCACTGGGTAGCGGCTGCGCTTACAGAAGAAAAGCGATAGGCTTGGACCTGCTGCTGCATTTCGTACAATCGCTCTACAGTCAGACCTGCTGCTGTTGCCACACAATTGTATTCTTCAGAAAGAGACGTCTGAAAAATCAATGGATCATCTGTGCAGATAGCCACCGGATGGCCTTGGAGGAGTAATTGGAGCGCTGGATGTTCTCTTGCCTCGGCAATCATGCCTGCCTTCAGAGCGCTTGTCAGACAGAGCTCGATCGGCACTCGGTTGTCCAGAATCCAGCGTTGTGCTTCTTCACATAGATGTACGCCGTGTCCAATACGTTCTGGTTGAATAGTAGATAATTCCATCATCTGTTGAGGCGCGGTTTCTTCTTGTGTCTCTCCAATATGGAGAGTGACCGGTAGATGATGCTCTTTAGCTCGCCGTACTGCGGACAAGATACCCTGGCCGTTGCCTTGTGTCGAATCGCCAGATATATCAAGGCCTACAACACCCTTTTGAGAATATTTTATGGCCAAATCGACAGTTTCTTCAGCAGCTTGGCAGCCGGTATCTCGTCTCAAACTCAGAAGTACACCTACATGCAAAGAGGTTCCCCTAGTCGCATGCTCTATCACGCGAAGCACCGCTTCAAGATATCTTTCTACACCAGATCCAAGATCTTTAAGACCGGTACGTAATTCAGCATAGACAACCCCTTCTGAAAGAAGCTCGTGGCACAAAGCGACGACTCCTTCCTGCACAAGTTGCTCTGAATGTACAATTTTCCCAATCAGACGAAACACCCCAAAAAGGGCATGATACTCTGCACGTCCTGTCTGAATTTCATCCAACAAGAGACAAAGCTCTGCAAACTCTTGTGAAGAGGCATGTTCTTTTAAATAGGCGAGAGGCCATGCGCCTCCAAGGTGCATGTGCAGTTCACTTTTTGGCACTGTTTTGATTTGCTGCTGCGAAATTGCACTATGCAAGGATGTACACGAGAACAAGAGGATCCAGAAGGCTACGCATGCCCATATTTTCATTCTACAATGTATTCTTAGAAGCATCTTTGAAAATAACCTCCCACTTTACTTTTTTAGGGGGTGCATAGCACTCATCTGGCGATTTGGCACAAAATTGCAGCATTTTGCTGTGCAATAATGGCAGGGCAATACGAAGCTGTTCTTGTACTGCTTGCATGGTAGCGGCGTCTACTGGGCAATAATAGGGAGGTTCGCAAATATCTTTATTCTTATCCATAAAGCTGCCTTCCTCATGTAAAGAAACGGAAGGTGTTTTCCAATACCCGCCAAGAAAATGGACCTCATGGCAGCCTTTGTTGTAGACTAGCACAAAGGCCACGCGCATGGTCGGTTGATACACTTTATTCTCTAGATGAGGGAGTGTCACAGGATCAGAGGTCACAAACTCTTCTACAATAAAACTATCGAAAGAGTCATATTTCCAGGCTGTATAGGCAGGGTCTTGATAGACAGGATCTTGGCTGTCTGCTAATCGGCCGCTTTTGGTGATGATATAGCTCAAAATCTCATCTAATTCTTCTTTTTTAGCAATGATCACACCCTTTCCTAAAAACTCTCCTCGAGGCTTTATCACAAAGGTATCACACTGAAGGTCGCAAGCGATCTGCGAGGCTAATTCCGGGGTATAAATTTTTTTATAATGACCCCATTTCGGTTTACAGGTGGCAAGCAGTTCGTCTTCTGCAAATAACTGGGTCATTTTATATTTATCAATCCAGAAAGGAAAGCTGGCTTTATCGATGATGATCATCCCGGCAAATCTCTGTGCGAAATCGGGAATGGTACGCAGCATGGAAAAGTTCACGTATAAAAATCCTTGATAGGAGGAAAGATCGTGGCGATCTGCAACAGGTTGTGCAGATTGATTGAGAAAATCGTGATCGGACAAAAGGGCGACCAAGTCTTTTGGACTTTGCCATAAAGAAGAGCTTGTCAGAGCAGAAACGAGATTTTTGTCTATTATTGAGTTGGCGACGATCCAGCCGTTTTGATTATATGAAGCGAGAACGTCCAGTAGCTGCTTATGTATCGACGCCTCCTCTGGGGCTCGAAACTTATCTCCATTAAATAAAGACAGGCAGCCCTGTTGAATTTCACAGATTTTTACTCCTTGCTTTGTATTATACTTTAAGTCGGCCACCATAAAGCATACATCGCTGGGGTATGTCTCTGTTGTGTAGGCAGATTGAACACAGCACGTAAGGAATAGAACAAGAATAAGCCTACGCATGTTGAAGATCCCTATTTTCCAATCAAAGAGCAGCTAGAAATGATGGATTCAACCAAAAATAGCATTTTTTATCAACAGCAGCTGTTAAGCCTCCCTTCTTCTATTCGAATGGAAGAGACAGACGCATTAGCTACTGTCAACTTTCGTTTGCACCATGTAAATTATTTCACACTACATGGAGTATTGGATCATGCAACACAAGCGTTTAAAGATTGAGGAGCGAGAACAGATCGCTATATGCCTAGCAAAGGGAAAAGGGTACCGAGAGATCGGCCGCATTCTAGGTCGGAGCCACAGTACCATCATCCGTGAAGTTCAGCTTTCAGGCAGAGGCTCTACAGCATATACTGCTTTGCAAGCGCAGAAATTAGCTGATAAACGTAACCTTTTGAGCGGTAGGAAACGATTTGTGGACACTCATCCAGAGCTATTTATAGAGGTATTTGAACGGCTATTCAAATGCTGGTCTCCAAGGCAGATCAGCGAAGACTTAAAAAAGGCTCATCCTGACGAGCCTTGGGCGTGGATTTCTCACGAGACAATTTATCGATATGTCTATGCATTTCCGAGAGGAGTGCTAAAGAAGACGATGATTAATTTCTTGAGGCAGAAGAAGCGGTTGAGAGGAGGCAAAGGAAAGTTAAAATTGAGGAAATAGACAATAGAAGACCCGGTGTCCATTAAAGAGCGGCCTGCAGAGGTAGAAGATCGGAAAGTCCCCGGTCACTGGGAAGGAGATTTGGTCATGGGAAAAGGAAACAAAAGCGCTATAGGAACGTTGGTAGAAAGAACCTCAAGAATGGTGTTTTTGGTTCCTCTAAAGGCAAAGAATGCTCGTACAGTAGCGGAAGCCTTTAGTGATGTATTTGAAGACCTGGCCCCAGAGATCAAAAGGAGTATGACGTACGATAGGGGAACTGAGATGGCAGAGCATAAGTATTTTACTCAGAAGACAGGGATTCCCGTTTATTTTGCAGATCCACATGCTCCTTGGCAAAGAG
>CAYOTQ010000204.1:0-3981 GCA_964406915.1 uncultured bacterium | reverse complement strand
GCGCAAATGCAATTTTCTCGAGAATAAAATGATTTTTTTGTAGAATAAAAGTATTAGAGATAATGATATGCAAAAACTTGAAAATATGGTCTTTTCAGCAATTGAACAGCAACCATCATTAGCAACCCCCACACAAAAAATGGGAATGACCATTCCTGGTCATTCAGACCTTGTATTAACACCATTATCAATGACTGGAATCGCGAAACGTTATGCGAAGCTGACATTGATGGTGATAGGGACTCTCTTCATTATTCCAGCGATTATTTTTGCCGCAACAGGGCTTTATATGCGTGCAGTGCAGTGGGTGTATGAACTGCATTGTGGCCATGCGATTCATAGAAAAGTACAGGGCGTGGCGCTCGCCACTCTCCAATTGCAGCCAGAACCTATCCCCCAACTTTCCAAAGAAGAGCTATTGTCAAAAGCACGAGTTGAAGCTTGCACACTGCAAGTGTTGAATTGGAATTTGCCACAACCTCAAGAAATGCAAAGATATATAAGCGAGATACGCAAGCATCTCGCTTTGCTTCCGTCACAGACTCTCAAAGAGCTTTATACGCCGCATCTAGAAGATATTTCAAAACTCCAAAAGGTATGTCAGCGTAAATTTGATTCTTTTACTGTCTGGTGCTTAGGCCGCGATTGTGTAAATCGCTCCTTTTTAACTATTCCGGAAGTCACTCAGCTTCTTCAAAAACCTGAGATAGTGAAAGCCATTTTAGCCCTGTCAGTAGTTACTAAGATTTATAACCCTGAACTCCATGAGAAACTGGTTGTCTGTCAGCAGTATGGTCTGACCCTAGATTCCATGCTCGAGATGGGATTCAAATCAAATACAGCCTTTGTTTTGGAATGTTTGCCCACGAATGATACCAGAAATCTTCAGAAAGAAGCAGAGTTTCTTTCTGAATATATACGAAAAAAAGCGCCGGAGAACACATTTATTCCTCTCATGAAGGCCGTTCAGTCGGCTTATCATGAACTTACTGGACAGCCTGTAGATACAATCAAAAAGCAGCCTCCTAGTGCAACAGACTACAAATTGCATGGATTCCAATCCCTCGCCCCGCCGCTTCTTAACAAAATGGTTCAAAAACTAAGTGCGGCAGATACATCTGAAAAAAAGGAGGCGCTTGTGAAAAATGCTGGAAACTGGTCGTTACGTTCTTTGCAGACGCAGGCAAGAGGGATGATCAAAACTTTTTGTATGCATAGTCAGATTGCGATTATAGAGCCTCCTAAGAAAAATGAATATGCTCCCAAATGGTTGGAAATAGTAGAAGACCCAACAGATTATACTATTCAGATGACGTTCCAAGAGTTTATTAGAGTTATGTCTGTCTCGCATTTCTGGCTGCATCCAGATATTGCCCACAATAGTGACCGAATACATATGATAGCTGCACTTTTTGATGAAGAAGCCTGTGTTAAATTTATCGACGGCCAGCATTCAATGAAAGAAATCTATCTGAGTGTTATCGACTTACTCATTCGAGATCCCTTGCCTGAACAGGCTATCGCTGCAGAGCAATTGTATGCCCGTCTCTTACTTATCTTGAGGGATGATATCTAGTTATTGCGCATAAATTTCCTTTGTATATGATGACATTCTTTACAAGGAAATCAGCTATGAAAACACTTCTTTATCTTTTTTGTGCGTTTGCTTCTCTCTCTTTACACGCTTCCTCTGTGGGAATGACCCTGATTCCTGCTGGAGAATTCACTATGGGCTCAAATGATCAGGAGGCAAAAAGCGATGAACAGCCTTGTCATCATGTGCATGTAGATGCTTTTTGGATGGATGTGACGCCTGTCACGAATCGTCAATTTCAAGAATTTGTACACGCAACAGGCTATATCACCACAGCTGAAAAAGCTCCTGCAGCTCTTGTGTTCGTATCTTCTACATGGGAGTGGAAAGAGGGAGCCAATTGGAAGCATCCTCTTGGTCCTGAAAGTTCAATTGAAGGCAAAGAAGAGCATCCTGTAGTGCATGTCTCCTGGAGCGATGCTACGGCTTATGCCACATGGGCAGGTAAGCGTCTGCCAACAGAAGCCGAATGGGAATATGCCGCTTTAGGAGGCCAAGAAAATAGAAAATATGTATGGGGCAACGAAGAGTTTTCTGAAACCCAGCCACAGGCTAATCTCTGGCAGGGGGAGTTTCCTCAAGCTCGCCATTCAAACGGCACTTTTGGAACATCGCCGGTAAAGAGCTATCCACCAAATCCCTATGGGTTGTATGACCTTGCAGGCAATGTATGGGAATGGTGTTATGATATATATCAGGCTGATTTTTATCAGAAAGAAGCGCAAAACAAAACGTCAATCAATCCTCAAGGACCTGTAAATAGTGCGGGAGAAGAACAGCGTGTACATAGAGGCGGGTCATTTTTATGTCACAAGAACTACTGTAAGGGATATCGAATTTCGGCCCGTATGAAGAGCAGTCCTGACTCAAGTATCAGTCATCTCGGCTTTCGTTGCGTCATGTCTGCAAAATCCGTATAAAATAGTAAGGCCCAACAGATATCTGTTGGGCCAATCAACGTACACAAACGACTATTTGCTCTTCTTGCTTGCAGGCTTGTGAGCATTAGACTTTGTATTTCGTGTTGTTGCTTTCTTTGCAACTGTTCTTCTTGCTGGTTTCTTTTGCATAAGAAAATTCCTTTTTTCTAAAGTTTTCTATACAAATTACTCTTTCTCAAAGATTTCATAACATGTCAATGTTTTTTTTAGTGATTTTTTCCATTCGTTTAATTGCAGTAGTGCATTTAATGGAGAAATCACGTTTGTATCAGTCTCTAAAAGCTCTTTGAGTACTTTTCTTTCAGCGATTGTAATTGGGTTAGACTGCTGAGAGGTAAAGAGATCTGCTTGAATTATTTTCTTTTTTGTCTCACTTGCTTTTTGCTCAAGTTCGCGCAGTCTCTCTTCAGCTTTTTGAATGACTTCCTCTGGCATTCCAGCAAGACGGGCAACATGAATACCGTAGCTTTTGTCTGTTTTTCCAGAGATGATTTTTCTAAGGAAGACAATACCCCCTTGTGTTTCAGAAATAGCCACAGTGTAGTTGACAGCTCCCGGCAACTGCTTTTCGAGAGCTGTCAGTTCGTAGTAATGGGTGGCAAAGAGAGTCTTTGGTCTGCCATTTGCTCGCTTTACTAAATATTCTGCTACAGCCCAGGCAATCGAAATGCCATCATAGGTGCTTGTTCCTCGGCCTATTTCATCTAAAATGACTAAAGAACGTTCGGTAGCAAGATGAAGGATACTGGCAGTTTCTGCCATTTCCACCATAAATGTAGACTGGCCGCGAGCAAGATCATCACTTGCGCCGATTCGGGAAAAGACCTTGTCAACAATGCCAATTCTCGCTTCTCGTGCGGGAATATAAGATCCAATTTGTGCCATAATGACAAGCAAAGCCACTTGCCTGATAAAGGTAGATTTTCCTGCCATATTTGGTCCTGTGAGGCACATGAGGGCTTGATTGTCGGCATCAAGATAAATGTCGTTGCTTACAAATCTTCCTGTGCTTGGCAGCGCTTCAATGATAGGGTGCCTTCCATCCTGGATCCAGAGAATACGGCTGGTGTCAATACATGGACATGAATAGTTGCGTTTTTTTGCCACAATCGCAAGACATCTCAGACAGTCGATATGGGCTATAGCTTCCGCTGTTTGGAGAATGAGACTGTGCCACTCTGCTACTTTGGTGCGCAAAGCTGCAAACAGCTCTTGTTCCAATTGTTCAATTCTTCCATCTGCTGAAAGCACCTTTTCTTCATACTCTTTGAGTTCTTGAGAAATGTATCGCTCGGCATTGACAAGCGTCTGCTTGCGCTCAAGTGTTGCAGGAACTTTGTCTACCTGGCCGCGACTGACTTCTATATAGTAGCCAAACATCCTCGTAAAGCCAACTTTGAGAGTTTTAATCCCTGTTTCTGTTCGAAGCCGGTTTTGGTAGGCAAC
>CAYOTQ010000203.1:0-3981 GCA_964406915.1 uncultured bacterium | reverse complement strand
ACATGGTGGAATAAATATGAGCGTCCTTCATACTCAAGAGAGATGTTCCATTCTATCGCTCGTACATGGCCAATATGCACGATAATATCTTCATTTTCACAACGCAGCAAGACGTCTCGCTTTTGAGTCTCCATAAGACAGCGTGTCCGTGGGTAGCTGAGCTTTTGACGCAAAAATTGCATGACACATCTAGCGCCATTGCCGCACATTTCTGCTTCTTTGCCATCGCAGTTGAAGTATTTCATCGCCACATCGGCACTTGTAGAGTTTTCTACAAAAATCAAGCCATCACAATCGCCACAAAGTTGCTGGATGACAGCTGCGGGCAGCTGTGGAATTTTATTTTGTCTATTGTCAATCAAAATAAAGTCGTTGCCACAGCCAGAATAATGACTTGCAGAAACTTGAAGCAACTCTGTGGAAGAGTGTGTCATATGAGGTCCTTAAACGAGTTGACGATACCATCAATATGGCCAAACTCAAGCGCCTCTTTTGCTGACATCCAGGTATCTCGATCGATTGCCTTTTCGATCACCTCGCGCTGTTTGCCTGTGGCTTGCGCGTAGATGTCTATGAGCATCGCTTTTGTTTTGAGAATCTCTTGTGCCTGGATTTCAAGATCTGTCGCTTGTCCCTGGATGACTCCTGAGATGTGCGGCTGGTGGATCATGATGCGGCTGCGAGGTGTAGCAAAACGGCGTTTTGGTGCAGCAGAGAGTGCGAGTATTGACCCCATCGAGGCGGCAATCCCGGTAATCAATGTGGTGACAGGAGAAGAGATCATCTTAATCTGGTCCCATACAGCAAAGCCAGCGTCGACAGAGCCTCCTGGGCTGTTAATGATAAACAAGATGGGCTTGCCAGGTTCTTTGAGTTCGAGATACCAGAGCTTTTTGATGAGGTCTTCAGCGGTTCTTCCGTCGATAGCATCGCTGAGCAAAATGCGCCGTGAATCTAAGAGCGCAAGGTCTAAACGATCTTTCATTTGCGGATTTGCTGCAGCGGCTTCGTCTTGTTCGTGATTGTCTTGCTTAGGCATATGTTTCCTTATATATGAGTACTTCTTTGTTAGTGTACGACTCTCTCTTTTTCTGCCAAGTTCTTTTGTATTAACAGACTATTTCTGGATAAAGAGGATATTGGCCAGTAAGCTCTCGTACTTCTGCTCTGAGAGACACAAACGTATCGACCTCAGTCAGACACTGCGATTTACTGGTCCCTCCATTTGGGGTGCTTGCAGCAGTCGTTGCTCGAAGAGCTTTGCCGATAATTTTTGCAATCTGCTTCATGTCTGCCTCTTTGAGGCCTCGGGTGGTGAGCGCTGGAGTGCCCAGGCGAAGACCGGAAGTGTACCATGCTCCATTGGGATCAAAAGGAATAGCATTTCTGCTGCAGGTAATATTGGCCTGTTTGAGAGCGCTTTCGCCTTGCCTGCCTGTAAGTTTGAAAGAGGAGATATCGATAATGACCATGTGGTTTTCTGTGCCGCCTGTCACCAGCCGAAAGCCCTCTTCCTGAAGAGCAGCAGCTAAACTTGCGGCGTTTCGTACCACTTGATGGGAGTAGGCGGAAAAATCAGCTGTTTTTGCTTCGTCAAAAGCAACGCATTTGGCTGCCATCACATGAGGCAGAGGTCCGCCAAGCACCATGGGACAGCCTCTGTTGACTACTTCCTTAAATTCGTTGGTGCAGAGAACAAAGCCGCCTCGAGGGCCGCGAAGGGTCTTGTGGCTCGTTGAGGTGACAATATCTGCATATGGGATAGGGTTGTACTCTCCTTCGAATACCTTGCCGGCTACAAGTCCTGCAAAATGGGCCATGTCGACTAATAGCGTGGCGCCAACACTCTCGGCGATCTCTTTCATTTTGGCAAAGTTGACCTTTCGTGGATGAGAAGAGTATCCTGCCAGCAGGATGAGCGGCTTTTCCTCTTTTGCGCGTGCTGCGATGGCACTGTAGTCGAGTAGTTCTGTCTTTGGGTCGACATCATAAAAGGAAGTTCGCATCATTTTTGAGGAGATATTGTGTCGATAGCCATGGGTGAGATGGCCTCCGGAATTGAGTGACATTCCCAGCATTCGTTGGTTGATCATCAGCTGGCGGAGTCGCTCGTACTCTTCTGGAGTGAGCTCGTCGACAGAGCGTTTGCCTAGCGTCTCCAGTTCCTTACTTTGCACGCGGTGCGTGAGTATAGCCCAGAAAGCCACAAGGTTGGCGTCAATGCCAGAATGAGGCTGGACATAGGCATGCTCGCATCCAAAGAGCTGCTTGAGACTTTCGCAGGCATGGTTTTCGATCGCATCGACATTTTCGCAGCCAGCATAAAAGCGATGAAAAACCGAGCCTTCGGCATATTTATCGGTCAGCAAGTTGCCCATGGCCATCTGGACCGCCAGAGACGAGTAATTTTCAGAGGCAATCATTTTCAGGCAGGAGCGTTGGTCATGCAGTTCTTGCACAATAGATTCAGCAACAATTGGTGAGCTGGAGGCGAGGTGATCGAGACTTGCCAGATAGGCGATGGCAGCGGTGGTCTGCTGGCTAGGGGGAGTTTGTGCAAGGTAGGCTCCTAAATAGGAATGAAGTTGGGCATTATTGGAAGCAGCCATGGCAAAGACCTCTCGAAAATGAATGTATCATATCCTACTTGAACGATATCTGTCACTGGATTCAATTTTGTTGAAAAGTATAATTATTTCTTGAAAAGTAACTCTATTTCTTTTACTTGTGGGGGATATACACCTAATGTAAGGAGAAAGGTATGAAGTTAGCGGTACTGTTTGCTGGTATGTCAATGCTGTGGTTATCTGCTTGCGTCGTGAAGGAAGAAGAACATCATGCCCATGATCGTGTGGTGGTAGAAACTGCTCCTGTAGAAAAGATTGAAATTGATGAGCATCGCCATCATCATCATTACTACCATCCGGAACTCGAAGAAAAGATTGAAGTGAGATAATCTGGTTACTTGATGCAAAAGTCTCTTAGCTCCTGCAGCGAGGGACTTTTGCCAAAGCGTACGTAAAAGCCTGACGTAAACGCTCCCAGCAAGAGAGATTCTTGCAGTCCAAGCTCATGCACCAGCCCCAAGCAGTAGCCAGCATTAAAATTATCGCCGCCGCCTGTTGTGAGAAGAGGCTTTTTGCAATATGGTCCATTTATCACATTGCTTGCCTCAGAGGAGGCTGCTGCTGCGTGCGTCGTGGCATGAATGACGATCTGCTGCAATTCAAGAGTCTGTTGCAGCGCCTGGCACATCTTTTGTGTCTCTACAGGAGATGTTTCGTCTAAGAGAATGTTGATATCAAGGACTTTTGCTACCTGTTCTGCTTCGGCGAGATTTAGTCCTAGACATACTTGTAGCTTCTGCTCTGTCCTTTTCAATGTCATCAGAGCTTCAAGCAGATCTTCTTTTGGGCGTTTGGCCGGGTCTGCCAAGTCGACAAACATCCATCGCTTGTGTGTTTTTTCAGGAACTAATGGGAAAATCTCCTCATCCAAAAATCTCCATATTTCTGTCATATGGGCGATCATTGTCCAGTTTGTACAGGCAAATAGATCTGCATGCTCAATGAGAGATATCAGCTGCTTTTTTCCTACACGGTCAAGAAGAAGGGGAACATCGATAGTGAGCATTGAGGCGAGCTTGCCGAGCAAGATTTTGCCGTCAGAAAATTCAAGCGCATCGGTATGGCCACTATTGGCAATACTGTAGCAGGCCGTGCATTTCTTTGTCAGTGGCTCAAACAGTGGGTCGATCTTGGGATAGCCAAGGCTGCCAATGAGCGCGACCTGGTTTCCTGCTCTGATCAGAGCTTCTGCTAAAATAGGCGCATTACCGCCAATTTTCCTCTGAGTCGTGACAAGTTCCACATTGCAGCTTTTGCCACTAGCCTCTAGCAGTCGTTTGGCAAAGTTAGCCATCTGGTCAATAGAGGTAAACTGTTGATGGGAATGACGAGTGTCTACACATGTGACAATATC
>CAYOTQ010000202.1:0-3988 GCA_964406915.1 uncultured bacterium | reverse complement strand
GTTTGTTGAGGCCAATCTTGGTATATTCTTTTTTTGTGTACTCTTTATTAAATCGCTTTCTAAAAAAAATAATATTTCTACTGTGTCTTGATATAAAATAGACGCAGAGTGCATGATATTATTATTTATAATAGTTTGTTTGGTTTTATAAAAACTAATCATTAGATGATAGTTAAAAGGAAAGTAGATATGCAGCCTGTCGGTGAACAATACAAAGTACAAGACGACACAGTAGGAAAGTCAGAGGGAGGAGGTCAAAAACGACATAGAGGGACAGGTGGCGATGAAGGAGAGACAGGTGGCGATGAAAACCGTTTGGCGAAGCGTGCTCGACTTAACAACTCAGACCCTTCTTCATTCACACATTCTTCAGAACCGTTCCAACACATAGATTCTACCGTTACCTATCAGCCATCTTCTCAAGGATCTTTGTATCCCAGTCCGTATCCAAATTCAGCTTATTCAAGTTCAGCTTATTCAAGTTCAGCTTATTCAAATTCACATTTTCCACAACCGCCAGTCGTGGTTCAACCAGGTGCATTCTCCCCTCCCGGCCATAATCCATTTAGTCCGTCAGCTCCCCCCATAGATACTTCAGCCGCTTACTACGCTCCAGGAGGAGCAGGACTGCAATACGTATTGTCTACATTAGGTCCTCGTGCTGCAGGAACGTATGAAATCACCATTGCGTTCAACAATTGTTATCGTCTATGCGTGCTAGATACTCAAGGGGGCTCTGCTACGTATTATTTTACGATGGATATCTCGACAGGAGCTGTGACGTGGAATACAGCGACATTTTCAAATCTGAACCAATTTTTAGCAGGGATCTATTTTGTCACATATAAAAAAAATGAAATCTTGACAGTCAGTGGACACGGCTTTACGAATATGCCAGAGTTTCTTGACGCTTATCAAGCAAAGAAAGTGGAGATAGATTCCTCACAGTTTTGTACGTTGGAATCTAGAATGCAACAAATCAATACGCTGCAACAAATTTCTCAAGCTTACTGCGTTTCGATAGATATTGACACTCTCAAAAAGCTGATGCAGCCGTTCATGCTTACAGATCAAGATTTTTCTAAAGAATATGGCAAGGTGAGCCAAAAGAAAAAATCGCCTTTTGTTCTCAGGCCAAATACTACCGCTCTTATCGATGAATTTCGTGCGGAATTGTGGCAGCAAATTGAAACAGAAAATAAATCCAAGCCCAAAACCTCTTTTTTTCAACAATTTTGCACCACTGTTACGAAAGCGGTAGTCAATACAAAGGTCAAGGAATCTCTAGAGAGTATTTTTACTAGGCTTGGTAATGGTAACTTAGATGCTGGGATCGACCTGAAAGCGCGTCAGATGGCTGCAGCCATGATGGGAGACTTTCAGATTGTGGGATGTTATCTTCAGCGTCAAAGCGTTAATGGTACATCGACGCTCGCCTTTGAAAGAATGGACCCACTGCATGTATTGCCGAATGGCAAGGTGAAGTCCGCAGGGACGAGTGCAGAAAAATTTGATGAATTAAAGGACAAGTTTGGACTAGATGACTTTCTCTATGATGCCTACATCAAGCAGCAGTCCGATTTTCATGATGTTGACAGTGTGAGCAGAGCCCTTTTGCGGCTCCCTATAGATAGCTTTTTGATTTGGCAGCCGAATGGGGATCCTTACCGGTATGTTTCTCTAAAGCGAGGTGATAGTGTTGAAACCATGCAGCTGCGGCTTACTGATGGTAAGTGGATAATGCTAGGCGCAAACTATACGCTGGATGTGTCCGGAGAGTTATTTGCGTATCTGAAGGAGACGCTCCTTGTCTCAAGATATAAAGAGACTGCAGAGCTCTCGCAAGCTCTTGAGCCGTTTTGGGATAGCCTTGGCCATGATCGCAGGAGGATTAAATCTCTCCAAACTCACCAAAATCTCGAATTCGATGAAGATTATTTTACAATGACTGCTGAGAAGAGCGGCTTTTTGATGACGACTCATGTGATCAGCTCCGATGGAGGAACGTGGCAAGAAACAAGCAGCTTGATTCAAATAACTGCTTATGGGGAAATATCTGTCACTACTGGAGCTGTTGTAAGTAATTTTGCAACTGTTCCAGAGCTTATGGGCTATCTGAAGACAAAAACGTCTGTAAAACAGTTGGAAGTGGCTCGTGAAAAAGAACAGGAGGAGATGCGAAAAATCCAAGAAGTCGTAGACGAGCTTTCCAGGCAGCTAAAACAGTTAAATGCATGGAGGGACTTTTCCTATCAGGCAGACGGTGAACTACAAAGCTACTGGACAATATTGGGTCCGCAATGTGCCGGCAAAGCTTTAATCACAAAAGATGTACAACAGGATCGGCTTTTGGTTACCTGTTTGAATAACAGAGGAAAGTTACAAAAAAGTTATATTACAATCACGCCAGAAGGGGTGATCAGGGACAATAGCTGCACGTTGTCTATGGACCTCATTTTGGGAGGCCTTCCTCTTCTCTCAGAGGCAGAGACTGCCTTTAAGCGTAAAAGAGAAGAATTTTTGAAGAGAGTTTCCGAATGTCCTGGGACTGCTTCAAGTTCGCTGCAGTCGGACTTTGCACAATATGCACCCCTCTTCTCCTATCTGCCGCAAACGTACTACATACTCCATCAAAAGTTAGATGCGGATGGAGTATTCCAGGTCGCGATGTCATATACAAATACCAATGGGATGCACGAGCAGAAGGAGCTGATCATCCCAACAATAGATACGCTCCATCAACTTGAAGGTAAAACAGGAGCGGAACTAGAGTTGGCTTTATGCCGCCTAGCTACGCAAAAGGAGCCAAGGCTTGCAACAGGAATTGCTTTCAGCAGCATAAAGGCCCAGATTGACGCGCAGCGCAAAGCATTTGATGCAAAGTGTCAGGAAGTCCAGAAAAGCGCCTGTTTTGTGCAGTGCGATAGAAAAGCTGCAGATCGTGCAATGAAAGAAGTTCACGACTATTTTACAGCTTCACCAGAAATTGTGAAAGGTTGCTTTCTTGTCCGTCCTTGGAGCCAGCCGACGGTAGGTGGCTACGTGTTCACTATCGGACACCAAGGCGGCACATCCGAACACAAGGTGTTTATCATCAATCCAATTACCGGTAGATACCATTGGGAAAATGGACCTGCATTTGATTCCTTGCAGGAAGCTCTTGCCAATTTTCAACAGGGACGTTCGTATGCGGAGGTTGTGCGCCAGCAACAGGGATTTCAGGTAAAAGAAAAAGAACTTCTCTGTAGCGTATGGAAAGACTGGTTACATCAGATTTCTCCTGGGGACTATCAGATTACGTTCCGTGCGAAGAATGACAGCATTGTAGTAGGAAGAATCAAGACAAGGGCCGTGGAGGGTGGATATATCGTCGAACGCCACGGAGCTGCCTCGCAGCTATGTGAAACTGTAGATGAAGTGATACAGGCATTGTCGTCCTAACTACTGTATTCTTATCCTCACGTCTGTTTAAAAAAAACAGTTTTTCTTTATTGAAAGCTAAAACAGATGTGAGGAGAGATGGACATTTGTTCCGGCTTTTTTGGTGTGCGTTTGTCGGCTACGACAACCTTTTACAAGAGCTGTGCAACGATATTCTCCTCCTTGGATGATTTTCGTTAGCTCCAGTGATGTTATGCCATGCAAATATCCCCGGAATATATCGACCTTGTCATCCAAACGCTGATCGATTTTCGTCTCTTCTCGGCTTTGTTGCACTAAGCCCTACCCCCCCCTTTTTTTTCTCTCTCTCTCTCTCTCTCTCTCTGTATGTGTGGTAATGTAAGTTGAAGTAAAAAATTAATATGAGATATTATGCTTTAGGATAATAAAATTTGAGATTGTAATAACTTTATTTGTAAAATAAACTATTATCTGATAATTAAAGAAGGGTTAAATATGCAACCAGTAGGCCAAAAACGAAAATGGGAGGAAGTGGACGATGAACGTGATTCAACGAAGTGTCCTCGATTTAACAAATCAGACCCTT
>CAYOTQ010000201.1:0-4033 GCA_964406915.1 uncultured bacterium | reverse complement strand
TTAAATACCCTTCAGCCTATAGTATCGCCTTGTAAGAGGTATACTATCTTGTCAGTGCGGCTTCATAAATACTCTCAAGCAGTCACGGACCTCTTAGCATGCAGTGAGCCTCTATGGCTGCACCAATAATTTCACCTAAAAGTTTATTATCCATCTCTGTGCCTCTGAGTCTTTGCGTCTCTGTGTTGAATTATCCTCAGTTACCCCTGACATGGACATCAAAAATTAGGTTTTAGAAGAATTCCATTAATTCGAAGCCAGTCTCTTAGCTTTTTTTCTATCTTCTAAATATCTCATAAATAACAGTGAAATCTCTTATTACTCTCTGATATTTATACCTAGCATGCTCCGCTTCGGTTGTTTTAAAATTAAAATTATATTATAATAAATTTAGAGACAAAGAATATTAAAACAACCACGGAGGGCACGTAATATGACCCAAACAGTTGTCAACTTTCTGGTAACTAGTGGCACGGTATCAAGCCCTACCTACTCCATACAGCCGCGAATATTTGATTTTGAAATCTCAGCAGATGCTCAAGCCTACTATGAAGAGCAGATGAAAAGACTGAATGATCTTTTTAACCAGTCGTCATTGTCAGATGCAGATATCGTCGAAATTTCTCAACGACTCAATCAGCTAAACGAGTGGTCCAAACTCAGACAGGTACAAGGCGGTGTGCAAGGCTATTTAGACGATGGAACGTTCGTTGATCCCACTACAGCCACAAACCCTCCCCCTCCAACCTTCATCCCCTCTTCGCCCAGTACATTTACCACCACCCTGCATAGTACTATGGATAGCTACATGGCAGAATCGCTCGATGCCATCATCCGAACCATTCGTTCTGCCGGCTGGGACCCCATATTAGGTGCAGCCAATGCCACTGGCGATGTCACAACAGCAATGCGTGATGCCGTCAATAAACTTATCGATGCCACATCATCTGGCCCAGGTGTTCCAAGCTCAAAAGAGGTCTTTGGCATTGCCGGTACTTTTGATCCAAGTGCGCTCCAGTATACGGTCAACGGCGTGGTTACAGGTGTGCTCACCTCTCCCGGATTGATCGCACGCGCCAGATCCGCCGCTGCACAGGCACGTATCTTTGGAAACGCTCTTACTCAGTCAGACTCGCTGCAGCAGCTGTTGATGGTCGACTACGTCTCCCGAGGTAATGAAATTCTTTTCAATGAGATGAGCAAATTGCGAGATGCTATCAATGTCAACGACACAGCTCTCTCTTATCTCAACAGTCTGCAGGACCTCATGAACCAAAAAGATCCTCAGCAGTTCATTCTTCAGCTCAACCAGCTGTCCGGCATACAAACTTCTACCGCTCCTCAGGCTGCTGTCGATAGCTATGAAAACGCCACCTATAACAAAGCGTTGCAAACAGTCGCTAAGTTCGCAAGCGACGGCGGCGACTTGAAGACCTTCCTCGATGGCATCACTAGTGACCAGACCGATCAGGCAGACCCCAATGACCCTATTGCAAAAGGCGCCTTTCAAGACCTGACAGGAGCAGAAGCGATACAAGCGGCCCTGACAAGCATCGCCTCCTACTCAAAAACCCGCATCATCGACAACCTCGACTACCTCATCAACACGCTTGGCGCCAACACAGGAGGAGATTCTACCGGTCTAACGATTGCTCTGACACGAATAAAGAACGACTTTAGCAATATCGCAGCTACTGATGCAATCAAGACATGGGTACAAGATACCCAGCAAGGTTCTGAAGGTGATTATCAAAGGCATCTGAGCGATGCTATTACAGCTTCCCAGTCTTTTAACGACACACAACGAGAGCAGCTGAGAAGCGTCATGTTTACGTTTGAAGAGTTTTATAAGTCTGCCACCGGTCTGTTGAGCAGGATGACACAAATTATTGAAAAGATGGCAGGTGCAATAGCTAGATAAAAAACCATATAAGATCAAGGAGTTTGCCACAATGGGTCTTACATTACCAACCAGTGGCGTGTATGCCACGTACATGGCTTCCTTCTTTGGAAACCTCACATCTGCAGAGCGAGCCGCTCTCTGGGATCAGTTCGTGACCATCAATGGATTTTCTTCTGCAAATCCCCCTACCCCAGGTGATATCAATGACCAGCTGCAGTTCCTCCAGTTTGCCCAGGCAGTGACTAGTCGCAACCAAACAATGGCGCTCTCTCCCGACGAGATTAAAAAGCGCGATATTATGTTTGAAACGTTCGATATTCTCCTAGCAATGCTTACTACCTTGCAAAATACGGTCGCCGTGCAAGGTCAAAACCTGGTCTTTTATGGAAAATGGCAAGAGCAGTATACCAAAGCGATGACACGCGTGCCTATTTATGTCGGTGGAGCCTCTTCGACCCCAACGCTTGTCCCAAACTCTACCGTCATTACTCCTACGACAGATTTGAAAGCCATTACATTTGGTTACAACAACATCTCCATGGATGATATTGCCACCTGGTGGGCCACCAATCAACTTGCAGGTAATAATTCTTCATTTACGCTCTCAAATATCAACGGTACCGCGCAGATTACCTTCAAGTCAGGCTCCAGTCCAAGTATCACATTAAGTGGCAATGCCAGCAGTGTCCCTGTGTATATACCAGAAACATTTGCCTCTCCCTCAGATGGAACCAACGATGTACGTGTCTATACCGGTAGTTCTACAAGTCCAGGGTTTACTGTCGGCCTAGTTCCTATCACTATAGGAGCCGTAACCTTTCCTGCTAATAAAACCTTCTTACATGGCTCTGATTACCTAAAAACCGGGATTGACACTGGAGAGACGTCAGTAGCTGGATATGTCGAAAACTTCAAACAAGCGTTCTCAGACTGGTGGAATAACAACACAGATACCCCAATTATAAATAGCGTAGATGGCACTCCGGTCAATCTGGTGCAACAGTTTCTTTTCAACAACCAAGGCATTAATGGCATTCCAGGCCTGCCTACAGTGCCATGGCAACACAGTTACGTCGCACCTACGGTAGGTCCTACCGATGCCCAAACAAAACTGGCTGATGCTGAAGCAAGATCTCGCGCCGAGATTAACGCCCGCAACCAGCAATATATCGAAAATATCCGCTCACTGCGTACCACCGTCCAAAATACCGCTCAGAATCTCGAATCTGGCTTGAGTCAATCGAAAGAAGCAATCTCTCAAGAATCCAACATTTTGACCGATATCATGGACAGCTTAAAGGGAATAATCGCTGCCATATTTAAATAATAAGGAGCACATACTCTATGACACTGCCAACAGGTTCATTTTACAGCGACATGATGCAAGGCTACTTTGGGGGCCTTTCAGGCTCTCAGCAGGACCAGCTATGGCAAACATTTAAGGCAACCAATGGCCTCACCAGCAACCCATCCGTTAACGATCCAAAAGCTCTGCAAAAGTTTGCTCAATTTATCCAAACCACCTATGAGGCCACACAAGTCTTGCAGCTCTCCCCTAACGAGGTGCAAAACAGGCAACTTGTGTTTAACGTGTATGATATTCTCATTTTGATCATGCGCTCGTTGCAACAAAGTGTCGGCGTCACCAGCAATACCTTGGTATTTCTCGGCAACTACATGAAAGAGTACTCAGACATGATGGCGCGCATAGGCACATCGTTGTATTTGGCATCTCCATCAAGCACTAATACAGCAACTGTCAATGGCACAGACCTGTCTAAATGGACTCTTGGCTATTCCAATATCACTATGGAAGATTATATCACAACAGCTGTTGCCAATGGCGCCGCACCTCCTCCTGGGGTTGGACAGCCAGCACTGCTTCCACTGACGCTTGTATCTGATCTAGGCTTTGATGCTCAGGTATATGATATCGTCACTTTGGCAAGCCCGGATGCCTCTTCTGGTGTCAAAATTCCTCTTCCACTCCTTGGCCTGACTGCAGCACAAGCCAAGGCATTGACTTTTACATTTCAAAGCACCTCTCCTCCTCTTGTGCCTCTCAAAGTATCTGTTGCAGCTGATATACCTGCTGCAGGAGGAGGTACTGAACCTTTCAGCGACTCTGTC
>CAYOTQ010000200.1:0-4039 GCA_964406915.1 uncultured bacterium | reverse complement strand
CAAATCTCGTTATTTTTGATGATGAAATTACTCCAGCCCAGCAGCGTAATCTCGAGCAGTTTTTGCAAGTGCCTGTCATTGACCGTACAGAGGTGATTTTAGGCGTCTTTGCTATGAGAGCAAAATCGCGCGAGGCAAAGCTGCAGGTAGAGCTTGCAGAAATCAAGTACCTACTGCCACGCCTGAAGCGTATGTGGACACACCTTTCGAGACAAAGCGGAGGGGGAGGCGGCGCTTCCGGCGGGGGCTATCTCAAAGGAGAAGGGGAAAAGCAAATTGAGATCGACCGTCGCATCTTAAAGAGGCGAATCGAACAGCTAGACAAAGAGATTGCAGAAATTCGGCTCAACCGTGAGACCCAGCGTGCTTTACGTGAGAAGACAGGCATTCCTGTGATTGCCATCGTAGGCTATACCAATGCAGGAAAGTCAACGCTTATGAATAGTCTGACGCAAGCAGATGTGTATGTGGAAGATAAGCTTTTTGCCACGTTGGATACGACAACGAGAAAATATCTTTTGCCAAATAAGCAAGAGGTGCTTTTCATCGACACGGTAGGCTTTATAAGAAAACTGCCCCATCTTCTCGTAGCTGCTTTTCGCAGCACCTTGGAAGAGGCAGTCTTCGCAGATGTGATCTTGCACGTGATTGATGCGACGCACCCCATGGCCTTTGAACATGCACAAACAACGTTAGAAGTACTCAAAGAGTTGCAAGCGCCTTGTGATTGCATGATTGTTGTGCTAAACAAGGTAGATGTGGCAAATGACCCTGCTGCACCCCCTCAGTGTAATGCGACTCTGCAAAAGTTAAAGCTGACCTATCCTCGTTCGCAGCAAATTTCTGCTGCTCAAAAGATCGGAATTGATGAGCTAGAACAGGAGATTATCCAGAGGCTCAAAGATCGCAGGACCAGACTTCATCTTCGCATCCCCCAGAGCGACTACCATCTTCTTGCGGCCGGGATGCGCCAAGGGCGGATTCTCTCTCAGGAGTATGAAGAGAATGATGTGCTTGTGGATATTGAGGTTCCTGCGGCTCAGGTCTTTCGATTTTCAAAATATAGGGTAGACTCTTAGAGACATTCTCAGAGTCGAAGTTGGGGGCCGATTTTTCAATTTCCCTGGGTTGTATAGTTACTCTATCACGAGGTTTTTATGAATAATAATATTGACGGAATAAATGCCTGGATACGACATGCCACGACTCTCATTCACTCGAATCGGATGGGGTATGATCAAGCAGCGAAGGAGATTAGAGATTTAGAGAAATCCCTAAACGATCTCCGGCCCAGTATCTCTGACGCTGACTATCAGGCAGCATCACGCAACATACAAAGCTTGAAAGACCGTGTCAGCCAATTTTATCCTGACCGACAAGTGGAGGCAATGGAAAACGGGCTAGGGTACATAAGCCGTCTATTCAAATGGATTTTTCAATAATGCTGCTTATAGGGATAGGAGGGTGTTCCTTTTGTCTATACAAGTTTAGCGATCTCATGGAGTAAAGGAAGCGTTCTTCGTGCGTACAGAGAAAGGGGCCGTGCCTGCATTAGGCATAACTTACTGAAGAGAAGATCAACTCTATTAATTGTCATAAGCGCTCAACATGGCTAATAATTCATCTGTAACGCCTCTTACCTGAATATCTGCTCAGGGAGAGCGCATTCTAGGTTAGGAATGAAAACTGTATAGGCAAACTGTGGTTTAGCACAACCAATTATGCCTAATGCAGGCACGGCCCCTTTCACCTTTCACGGCCCCTTTCATCTACCGGCAAGGTCAGTTCTTGAAATCCTTATTAAATTCTATAGGTTGACTATCTGATACGTCATATACATACAAAATAATCTCGCCTATGGAGTCTGTGATTTCGATAGTAATATTTTTCTTTGGAAAATACGTGTTGAAAAAATGTCGCCATGCTTGCCAAATCTTTACAGCTATTTCAGACTGAGTAATTGAATAATTACAAATGCTATTTAAATGAAAATGGTTGTACAGTTGTTCGATTTGATTTTTTGTCATTTTTTGTTTTAGCTCATGTATGTATTTTGTGTCAGGCTGTCTAACAATTGTTGAAAATAATAAATTTTCTGAAAAATAGAATTTAGCTTGTAAATAAAATTGAAATTTTTCTTGATCAAATTCTTCCATGTTATTCATCTTTTAATAAATATTTGCGTTCTTCGTATTTGCCACGCCTTCTCACATCAACACGTGGTTGGCCATCCAAATGATTGGGATGCTTATGTAAATGAAATATCCGTTTAGAGAAATGGGCCCCTTTCTCGTAGAACTGTAGCTTCGTGAAACATAAAATTCTTTATAAATCTTTAGAGTGTAAGAGATTCTCTACTTTTATCTTGTATTGTATCGGAAAATACACGCTCATACTGTGAGTTTCACTAAATTCCCAGTTTTTTAACACGTCTTGCATTAGTTCGATATAACATAACTGCTTATGAGGGTCATTTTCAAATGGTATTTCCTCATGGATGATCAAGATGTTTTTTTCTTTTATCCATGATAAATCAGACAAACAATCAAACAATGCATCTAAATTATTTCCAAAATAACTCGGAAACGATAGTTGTTTTGAAAAGCAGTCAAATATGTTTTTGTGTGGGTCGATAGGTACAATTTTTGTTTCGTTGTCATCATGTTTCTGGATAGTGTCGGAAAAATATAAAAAATTTTTCATTGCTTCATCTTAGCTGAATAAAGGTTTGGTAATGATCTGGTGAATAAAAAATTTCATCATTTTTACCAGTTACTATACGTTGAGGACCGGGTCCACTATGACCCGGTGTTGGGTGCACAAACTCTCGATAATAGTCTTTACACTTACTTGGTAATAAGCCTTCGCGATTTTTAAATCGTGCGCCATCATTAGGATGTGGAAATTTTATCCCTTGCTTAATTCGTTCTAAGGTTTGTCGTAAATCGATCCATCCACTGGTAGTACTCTTGCCTATCCGAACTTCACTCCAAACAAAATGAGAGGCGCTATTTCCTCCAAGAATCACTCTACCCGAAATTGAAGAAATTTTGACACTGTTTGTTGCAACTTTGTTGGTTAGATGGGTTCGTATAAGGTAAGAGGCCAACTTACATCCTTTAGCTCCTAATTTCCCGCTGAAAAATCCACCTTCCCCGGCAACTGGTATTAATAATGACATATATGACGCAAGTTCAAGACCATCTGCAACGCAATCAAGCATCATAGGTGCATATTCAAGTGCCCGTGCTCTTACAGAACTCCAATATCCTCGAGGCTCACTGCTAGGATGATCTGACCATCCCAAAATCGTAGTTGTCTTAAAATATTCTAAATTTTGATTCATTTGCTCAACACCACGCTTCATATAGGCAATATCATCTCGTATCGCTTGCAGATCTCTTCTGTGTCGATCTGTCCTCTCTGGATGTGCTGTTTCTACTTCATTGCTTGGGGACTCGGTTTGGCTTAATCTTGTTTCTAATTCCGCCGCCCACAACCCATACTCATCAATAAGCACCATCGGATTATTCAGAACATAGGCATACAGGTTGGGTCCCGCTTCCCAACCAAGAGGGTCTTGTGTCAGCCACTTACCGATGCTCGGATCGTAGTAACGCCTCCCAAAATACACCAACCCGGTCTCAGGATCTGTACGCTTACTCGAAAACCTCCATGGATTCAGGTTGGACGAGCTGTCTTCTATGCCGAAGGCATTATAGCGGTAAGTCTCGACGATGGCGCCTTCAGAGTCGAGCAAGCAGGTGACATTGCCTCGATGGTCATGTAGGGGGATATAGAGGCTGTTGTTGAGCTCAAGTGCTACGGCAGCACCGATTTCAGCTCCGAGGCCCTCTCCAAGGATACGTAATTGTGTGATTGTGTTATCGCTGTCCACAGCTCCGATTTCGTTTTGATCGATATAGAGGTAGCTCTCGTGGACAGTATCGGAGCTTTTTTCGATGCGGCGGTTGAAGGCATCGTAGGTGTAGGTAATATGTTGAGATGGTGTTGTTATGCTTATGAGTCGATCAAGGCC
>CAYOTQ010000199.1:0-4057 GCA_964406915.1 uncultured bacterium | reverse complement strand
AAAAAGAGAAATCGCTGTCTTGTAGAGGTGGAGGAATGTCAAAAGCAGCTAAAGAAGGTTCTCGTTCAGCTAAAAGCCTTCAAAGATCTTGCAAGCGATCGTCTTTGCTTGGAAGAGAAGCTGCAAAAGATCTCTTTTTCAAAACAGCAACTGCTTCAGCTTGCGCCCACCGGTATTGAGGGGGCTATTGATGCGCTCTTTTTGCGCTATCAAGAGTGTGTCTCCGTACTTGCTGATACTTTCTCTGCCATCAATACGCATGTTCTTGGCGCGCATTTTCGCTGCCAAGAAGGCAAGCAGACAATTCAGTTCCGCCTCTTTGAGATTTTTTTTGGCATTTCTCCCTATCAGGATATGGCAGAGGACTTTTCAGACCTCAGGCAGATATTAAATGAAAAAGTGGCCAAGTTGGTAGATGATTTTTATTCGGGAGTATTGAGTGCTGATGAATATCTCATTCAGTGTCAAGAGCTTGCATATGAACATGATGTCATTAAGATCCGCAATGAGCTGGCCCATCGCGCTTGCAGGCTCAAAGATATTCGCGACGAGCTGTTGCTGCTGTTTAGACAGATGCAGTTGTGCAGGCGATTTCTTGAGATGATACCGGATGGGGTTCAAGAAAAAGTGTATGGACAGGTTCTGTTTGCTTGCAGAGAGCTGCTTGGTTTAATTGTAGAAGTAGAAAATCCATTTGCAAGCTTTGCTAAAGCTTTTTCAAAAGATGCTGTCAATCGTGTCTATCGTGAATTTTGGATCCGAATCGAGGCACTTCAGCAAAAAATTGAGAGCATAAAACCGCAAGTAGACCACGTGCTCAAGACACATTCAGAGCCAATAAAGAAGCGATTTTTACAGACGATGGACAGTCTTGAAGAGTTTCTTGCTGGCGCCCTTACTACAAACTCCGTGGGCAAACGACCTATTCTTGTCGCGCAGCTAGAAAAAGACTTTCAGTATGTGCCAGCCAATGAGCTTTGGAGCGCGCTTATTGAACAGATGCAAGCGATAGAAAAGCGTTGGAGCTTTGTGAAGCCTTTATCATTTTTTATGAGCATCCACGATTTTCGTCTTCGTCTGCAACTCTTTCAAGAGGCAAAAGAGCTGCAAGAGCATATGGACGCTACGCGTGCATTTGCAAAAACAATGCAATACATCAAGACTTTTGAAGAAGAGCGTATCGATGCCATTTTAGAAGGTTTTGAACATCATGGCCTGATTGAGGAAGAACAAAGCAGCGATCTTGTGATACAAGAGGCTTGGAAACGCTATGTGCAGAGACAAAAGATTGCCTGTCAGTTGATAGAAGAAGAGGTCTTTATCGATGTGGGGCTTGTAGATACTCATGCGATTATGGATGTGGATAAGGCGCATCTGGAGACGATTTTGCAAATGGCTGTCGATCGAGCACGAGCTCATATGCCTACACATATGAGAGAGGGCAAAGAAGATTTGCTTGAGACGCTCAGACTCTTTTGTCACCAGTTGGTTGATGCCAAGCTATTTCGAGCAAGTATGCAACAAAGTCCTTTGGCAGAACAGTTTTCAATCATCGCTAGACTCAGACAGGTCGTCGATAAGGCGGAAAAATGGGTACAAGAGCAGCGGTATCAGGCAAATCCATCATGGGGGCATGTTTGGGTTGCCGAAAGTGCTGCAATCTATCATGAAATTACCCGATTTGCGATGCAGGCCGAAGAAGTTGAGCCTCTTTTGTCTCTTATTTCCAAGGTCTTTTTATTAATATCCCAGATTCCTGAGGTCAAACAAGCAGAGGCAGATCCTTTACAGCTTGGTGTGGCAAAAGAGTCTTTAGTCGAGCAGGTAAAAAAGCTTTCAGATTTTCAAAAGAAGAAGCAATTGCCCTTTGTCTACATTCCAGGCTATCTGCATTTTTTTTCACACACGTGATTTCAACAATTCCCGCTGAGTGCACATATAATAGACCTCTTTCGAAACTAGATTCCCGTGCCTGTGCCTCTGCCAGTGCCTGTGCCTAGAAAAAAATAAACAGGATGAGCAGGATCCGCTACGCTTACAGGATCGACAGTCTGTAAGAGAAGAGGTTAATACAAACATGGAAATTTCTTATTAATTAAAACTCCAAATTATTAAATAATAAAACTATATATAAAAAATAATTTACAGAAAATAAAAAAGTAGATATTGGAAAAATATCAGTTGACGAATTTCAGAACAATGTTCTACAATTAGCCTTAGTTTTGATAAGGAAAATTTGGACCACTATGGGTATCAAAGAGAAAAAAGCACGAAATAAAGAGCTGTTTCGCCGGCAAATATTGACAGTCGCGCTTGCGTTATTGGAGCGTAAGGGTCTAGAAAAGCTGACCTTGCGAGGAATTGCTCAGCGCCTTGGATGTAGCCAATCAAAAATTTATGAGTGCTTTCGAAGTAAAGACCATTTATGCGAAGCCATATGCGAGCTCTTATGTGCCAAGCTGATCGAAAGGCTTCAAACCGTATCGGATTCTTCTCAAAGGCTGCCGGATCTCATACAGCAGACTCTTGCGTTTCACCAGGATCACCCTCACTCAGCAGAACTCTTTACCCTTGTCTGCTACACCCCTGCCAGATTTACACTTCCACCTACATTCCGCATTATAGAAAGCTATTTTATTGACGCTGTGCGTAAGCTGGACAGTCCCTACATTCAAACTCATAGCGAAGTCGATATTGCCCTCAATTGTATTCGTTGCTTTTTTATTGGGATCACGACCATTGCGCAGGCAGAAATTTCCCCTGAGTGTATAAAAGGGATTACAGAGGGCGTCCTCGGGCTCTTTCAAAGAGGTTGGAAATAATTTTTTTTGTTGAATTCAGAACAATGTTCTAAAAATAAAAGGAAAACATTATGTCTTTATACTACGCGTCTATTCGCTCAAGTGCTGAGCGCATTTATCATATTCAGGATGGTCAGACTCGTCCTCTCACTGCTGATCAGCAGTTTGATACCCATCCTGTAGGAAGTCCTGATGGGAAATACTCTCTTTTTTCAAGGGTAATTAATGGAGTCTCCTCGCTTATTATACGAACATTGGCAGATGGCCAAGAGCGCAAATTGACAGATTCGTATCATTTTGAAGACTTCGCTTGCTTTGATGCCGCGGGCAAGCTCTATTTTATCAGCGATTTTGACGGGCTCACACATATCTGGCAAGCTACTTTCGACCCGCAGGGGATTGCAATGGCGAAAGCAGCAAAAATTACCTCAGGACCTGGCAGCCACTTTAGTTTTGCTCTTTCACCAGATGGCCAGCAGATCGTTTTTTCAAGTAATAGAGACTCTCTTCATGCCTATCAAGGGCCTCAACCAAAAGCAAACTATCAGGCAGGCAGGCTATATACGATGCAGATCGGTCAGCCAAGCACAGTCCGTCCTCTAGTTGACAATGCTCGCTTTTTACACACTCCTTGGTGGGAAGGAACGCCTGTCTTTTCTCATGATGAAAAGTATATTTTTTACTACTCTACAGAGCAGAGCAGTCCTCAACTCACATCTATAGAGCAGGCCAATCCACAACTCATGCGCCATGAGATAGCTACACAAATCACCCTGGCACTGACGCAACCAGACGAAAAAGCGTTATATCCCTCTATAACCAGAGACAATCGGCTGCTCTTTTCTTCTCAAAAGAGAGAGCAAGATGGATGGAGCATTCAAATAATGGACTATTCTGGCAACAATAGACGAACGCTTGAGACGTCTTCTATAGATAGCTACTTAGCTCCAAAAGAGCTTTCAGATGGATCGTATCTCTGCTATGGTGCGTCCAATAAATCTTTTCACGGAGAGGGCAATTTCATTGTTGATCGCCATGAAAAGAATGGGCTATCGATACACGCCATCCGCGGCTCTTTCCCGGTGATCACGAAGACGCATGTTGTCTGTATTGAAGCAATGAGCAGGATCGTACAGTATCAAAAGGATGGAACGAATCCAGAGATCATCTACAAAGCAGACAAGGCTGTCTTCGGGCTGGATGGCAGTCAAGATGGGACTCTTGTAACCACGGTCGGACAGCCCTTTTCTGGAGGA
>CAYOTQ010000198.1:0-4058 GCA_964406915.1 uncultured bacterium | reverse complement strand
CGCAAATGTTTGTGTCTCCTTTTGGATCGACACCGACTCTTTTGCTTCGATTGCCTGGTGCAGGCCGTCAGAAAAACGCCTTCCTGGCTGCGGTCTGCCCGTATTTTCATCGATGATGATGACCTTGTCTTCCTGTACAATATAGTCAACATCGCGTTCCATTAGCAGGTGGGCTCGCAGCAGCTGCCTGAGGTTATGGGCACGCTCTTTGCGTATCGCATCTTCCTCTTGAATGGCAAGCTTTCTCTTCATTTTCTCATCATCAGAGATCTCCAGGCTGTCGATGATCAAAAATTCGTGACTAAGATCGAGCATCACGAAGTCATCTTCTTTACCGCCGCACTCTTGCCATGCCTGAATGCCTTTATCTGTCAGCTCATATTCGCTTGATTTTTCATCGATGATGATAAAGAGCTCCGCTAGTGTGTCGACCTTCTCTTGTTTGTTTTGATCAGAGTAAAAATGAAGGTCCCACTTATCGAGCGCCACGCGCATGTCGGGATCTTCACGCAGCCTTTTGAGCACTTTATTTCTTGGCGTTCCTTTGCTGACAAGCCATGCCTTTTTAAGGGCTAGAGAGTCAGCCTCATCAAAGCGCTTTTCTGTTTCTGAGTCGCTTGCAAGGTGTTTTTCGAGCTGCTTTTTTGCATCTATGGAAATTTTATTGCAAAGCTCTTTTTGCTTTTGCACCAGAGCAGCGACGCTATCCTTGAGGATATCATACATCTGCCGGCTGTTTGGAGCAGGACCTGATATGATCAGCGGCGTTCTTGCTTCATCGATCAAGATGGAGTCGACTTCGTCAATCAGCGCAAAATAGTGCCCGCGTTGGACCAGCTCATCTCGGTCTGTAGAAATGGAGTTGTCTCTGAGATAGTCAAAGCCAAATTCTGAGGCGGTGCCGTAGACGATATCGCAATCGTAGATTTCTTGACGGTCGCTATAGGGGAGTTCCTGGGCAATCACTCCTGTCGTAAGGCCTAACCAACGGAAGATAGATCCCATCCATTCGCAGTCACGTGTGGCCAGATAGTCGTTGACGGTGACAATATGTACAGGATCGCCTGTCAGTGCATTGAGGTAGAGGGGCATGGAAGAAGTAAGTGTTTTTCCTTCTCCTGTCTGCATTTCGGCGATAAACCCATAATGCAAGGCGATGGCTCCTTTGAGCTGTACATCGTAGGGGATCATGTCCCAGCGCTGGTTGTAGCCGGAGACGTGGACTTCGGTGCCGGTCAAACGGCGGCAGACATTCTTTACGACCGCATAGGCTTCCGGAAGTATCTGTTCAAGAGTTTCTCCTTGGGCTACCCGTGCTTTAAATTCCTGAGTTTTTGCTTTGACTTCCTCATCACTGAGTGTTGTAAGCCGTTGTTCGTGCTGGTTGATCTCGGCTACGATTTTGTCGTATTTGGCCAGAGTTCTTTGCTGCGCGGTACCGAAAAGCCTTTTCAAAAACGAAAACATGAATCATCCTCTATTAAACCATTATCAAGAGTAAGTGATTCAAAGATTTGTATGCAAGGTCTGTATCATCATGCATAGAGAGAAGAGCAATGCGCCTTAAAAATGAATTTAGTTGGTCCTTTTCCAGAGCGTCGACATTTGCAGAATGTCAAAAAAAGTATTGGTATACTTACTATGGGTCTTGGGAAGGTTGGCCAAAGACTCCCTACGATGAAAGGCCATCGATTGATCCTCTCGCAGCGCATCTGTACATGTTAAAGCATATTCAAAAGCTATCGATGTTTGTAGGAAGTGCTGTGCACCAGACTATTGAGCATTTTCTAAAGAAAGCACAATCATCAAAAAAACTGTTTTCTCTCGATGAACTTTTGAGTCACGCGCGCACGCTTTTTGAAAAAGGATTTACAGACTCTCAGAAGCAGGCGTGGCGTAGTTCTCCAAAAAAGCATGCCAACTTGTTTGAGTTTTACTACGGAACTGGAATTGCCGATTCGCAAAAGGCAGCAGCTCTGGCAAAGGTGGAGACATCACTGACTAATTGGCACGCCTCCGCTATTGTGCAGCAGCTTGCCTTTCATCCAAAATCAACGTGGCTCAGTATCGAAGAGCTCTCTTTTTTTCTGCTGAAAGAGACCTTTAAAATTGTGGTGGTGATGGACCTCGCTATCAGCTGGCAGGCATCAGACGGGCAGAAAATTGCTTGTCTCTTTGATTGGAAGACGGGCGAAGAGAGTGAAAAAACGGAAAATCAGCTGATCTGTTACGCCCTTTTTGCAAACCGTACATGGGGATTTTCTTTTGATAAGATGATTCTTGTGCCCTTTTACCTCTTTAAAAATAGCTATCAAAAAATTGGCTATCAGCAGCAGCAGCCGTTAGATCTTGAAAAGATCAAGAGAGTAGAAGCTGAGATAGAGACTAGTTGTGCGGCGATGGTGCAGCTTCATAAAACAGATCCTAAACCTGACGTGCGCCTCTTTGCCTATGCTGAGGATCGAAAGGTGTGCACGAATTGTCCTTTTAAAGAGGTCTGCCTCTCTGCAGGCTATGAACCTCTTTCAGAAGAAGAGCTACGTAAAAATAGGAGTATCCATCATGCAACCAACGGCGGTATTTGATTTTTTTTCGCAAGCAGGAGCTAATATAGGGACCTTTTTTCAGCAGATAGCGCCTGCAGGTGCATCAAGAACAGAGGCTGAGAGACGCCTGCGCACTGTTCATGCGATATGGGGTTATAGTGACGATATGCTCAAAAAAGTGCATGCCTATGCTGATGAAAAGATTGCTATTTACAATAGCCAGGAGGGGCATAGGGTCAGCAAGCGAGAGCTTGTGATGGGTGATGGCTGCAAGCTTTCTGGAGTGGAGCTTTTTCATAAAGACTATGACAGATATATTGTAGCTTTTCTTGGTACGCAGCAGTATGCAGAGTATTCTGTAGATACTAGATGGTGGAAGTTGCATCAGGGCACAAAATCAAATGTATGGGTTTTTAACTATCGAGGGACAACGCATGCAGCTGGAGTAGACCCTTCAGAGGCAGCTTGGGTTCAGGATGGCATGGAGATTGCCCTGAAGTTGATGGAAGAAAAGAATATTTCGGCGCGCCAGGTCTCTCTTTTTGGAACCTCTCTGGGAGGCAATCTAGCGCTGCATGTGGCAGCAGGTCTTGTAGATAAACAGCTCTCTTTGAATGTGATTGCCGAGCGTACCTTTCGTGATTTGTCAACGACGTTGAAAATGATGATTCCTCTTATCGGGCATTGGGTGCACCACACATTTAATTGGTGGATTCTTGATGCAGAGGCGCCCATAGCGAAGCTGACCGGCAAGGTCATTGTAGTGTATCATGAAAATGATTACTACATCCATGCTGCAGCGTCAATAAAGACGCTTCTTGAAGAGAAAAAGCATCCCCATCTTCACTATACTGTCATAAAGATGGAAGATGAAGACAAGCCTTGGGAAGAGGCGCCGGTCATTGTGAGATGGTTTGTAGAGAGCCATTGCCGACCGCTGAATGGTAAAGAACTTGCGAGAATCGCAGAAGCGATGGATGAGCAAAACAAGGATACAAACAACTGTTGAAAAGAAAAGATCAGGTATAGTATCGTTTTGCCTGAACTTACTCGAGTTTGCCTGGCCAGATAGCTCAGATGGTAGAGCAGAGGACTGAAAATCCTTGTGTCGCTGGTTCGATTCCAGTTCTGGCCACTTTGCCGAAGATGTATTCAGTGATGATTATGTCTTCGGCTTTTTTTTTATACATGACATCATGAAAACGTGCGTCAAGCAATCTTCATTGGGCTGAATTATGGAACCGATATCGGAATCTCTCTGTATTCTATCGAGAGGAAAACTCAGAACTCAGGTTATATGGTGTTAATTGCTTGCATTTTGGTTCATATAATATTTTAGGAAATTTCAAAAACAGGATCCGCTGCACTTGCAGGGTCGCCTACGGCGGCAGGATCAAGATGACGATACACTCTCTGTTTCCAAAATTTACCAACAACCCTGCAGGTAACTTGGCGGCAGCAAGATAGTGGATTGTCTGCGCTTGATGTTCTGGAAGCAAACACTTGCAACAT
>CAYOTQ010000197.1:0-4059 GCA_964406915.1 uncultured bacterium | reverse complement strand
GATCGGTGTCATTCTTACACATAGCGTTGAGGTCGATAAATCTCGCAAGGTTTCCACAATACTCTGGAAGTATAAGCTCTTGAATCACACTGATTTTGGCTCTGCCGCACCAATAATGGCGCGGTGTCCAGTAAGGATGAATAATATTTACTACCGCTGCATTTGCTGCCGAAGAGCCTGTCTGGGGTGCTTTAGACTGGCCGAGCGTCAGAAGAGGGATAGGGCCATCGGTCTGCAAGAATGGCACAGGCGTTGGAGGCGGAGGCGCAGGAGCAGGGGGAGGTGTAGCCTTGGTAATGATCTGATTGATATGGTGGGTATTGCGATATTCCCCATCAAAAATGAGACGGACAATCGTAGGAGCATCGGTGAGCTGGTTGACATTTCGAAGTGTAGCAATATTTTCAAAATTGCGGTCATTAAATCGCAAATATTCATAGCCCGACTGCAATGCCACACGTCTGGAGAGATTCGAGTCTGTCCAAATGCCATAATGAGAGCCTTGCGTGCCTTGTTTGAATCCAAAATAGTCATACAGCTCATTTGTACGGGCATAAAGCAATCCCACCATCAGATAATCGGATGGCCTCCACCTGCCTTCGATAAAGCCTGTGCGCCTCGAGCGAAAATGGTGATGAGCATACTTTTTGTATGTAAACTCCCCTGCCGCTGAAAACTTGGTGGTAAATACCGAACGAAAGCCGATGGTGTCGCCATGAGAATGGTAGGTGTGGTTATTAAACAACGGCCTTTCTTGCCAGTAGCGTTTGGTGACATACAGGTCATGCTGGCATGTAAGTGGAACTGTGAGGGTAAATTCATTTTGCACACGCGCCACTTGAGCAATAAGGCCAAAGCCATTTTCTCTCCAGTGGGCATAATTGTAGGAGACAAAAGGATGACCATTGATCACCTCTCGCCTCCAGCCCTGATTTGCCTGTGGGTGCAGCGGATCAAGACGTAAGAGACCCTCATATATTTTTAGAGAGTCATTGCATACACCAAGGGTACAGTCAACCTCTGCTAAATCAAAACGCGCCTCTTCATTGCCCGGCTGGAACGCTATGAGCTCTTTATATACCCCCATCGCTGCAAATGGTCGTTTGTTCCACTTGTATGCTTTTGCAGTAGCTTCTAAAAATACAGCTTTTTGTATTTTATACGTTGCCCATAGCTCTGCCAGTTGCATCTCCAGCCACTTTTTTTCTTCAGGATCGCACGTCAGAGCAGGCAGCTGCTTGCTTAAGGCTTCGTAGCTTGAATAGCAGGTAGAGGTTTCACACGGGACATGAAAGCGCATGCCAACTTTTTGTACGAGCTGTTGATCTACAGATGGATGCAAGAGGCTCTGATAAGTCTGGTTGCCTAGTTCAGCAAGCTTGCCCCAATAGGCAGCTCTTGCTTTTTCTATCTTAGGCAGCGGATTTGCTGGATCTATAACGCTTAGGGCATCAAACGCTCCTATTGCTTCCCAGTAAGCATCTGCCCATGCATAGAGCCTTGCCCTGGCTAGCTGAAATCGGAAGTTATCCGGCATCTGATGTAACAAACTGCTGACGATGTCTTGACCTTTGCTATACTGCCTCACCACTCCATAGCACTGAGAGAGCATATATTTGGCAGGAAAATAGGCGCTGTCACTCTCTACTGCCGTTTCAAGACATTCAATTGCACCCTTGACATTTCCCTGTAGCAATGCACACTCGGCCCAAGCTTGCAACATATACGCATCAGCTCCGGAAGCAATAAACGCTCCTTCAGTGCTTGTCTGCGCGTAAAACCTGGCTTCAGTACTATGTGGATACTTTTCAACTGCCTTCTGAAAATACTTCATGGACTCTTTATCATCATGCAGCGCAAGAAGGCATCGCCCTTTGCCAATCAAGTATTTTTGCTCATATTTAGAAGAGTCTCGAAGATGATCATATGCTCCTGCAGCTTCGTGATAGTCGCCATTTGCATATAACGCTTCTGCTTTTTCAAGAAAATATGTATCGCTAGGAATAATATGCTCGCGGTTCATTGTCTCCAGAAGCTCAATCATCTGGGTAAATTCTTTGGCATAGCGCTTGATGAGAAGAAGTTTATCTAATACCGCAGGATGATTGGGAAATCCGACGAGAAGCTGCCTGCAGATCCCTTCAGCTTCTGCATAGCGCTCTGATTGAATATAGACTGAGACTTTCAGGAGCGTGAGATCCACAGAAAAAGGATAGGTCTCCAGAAGATAGTGACACAGCTCTTGCGCCTGCTGCCAGTACCCTATTGTATAGTAGACCTTGACACACTGCTGCAAAACACTCTTTTTAATATCCTTTTCTTCTCTATCTACGAATAGAGATCCAAAAATTCCCTCAAGTGCTTGCGGCTGCTTCGCTTCAGGGATAAGCTCTTCTACAAGCGCTTGTGCCTGGGTGTAGTAGCCAAGATCAGCAAGGCCTACAGCTATATCTCCTTTTTCTTTTAACGAAGGGTTCATGCTGAGAGCTAGCTGAAATTCTGCTTTTGCGTCTGTTGTTCTTTTTTGATAAAAATAGACATTTGCAAGTTCAATATGAATTTTTGGATCGTCGGGATGCTCGTCCAACAGATTAGAAAGCGTCTCTAGGGCAAGTTCTGGCTTGTTTTCTACATATACCAACGTACGCGCCATCTCGAGGCGTGCTTTGTAGGCATACTTCCTTGCTTCTGAACGCGATATTTTTACATCGCTTTCTGTATCTTCCTGCTCGCCTGAAAAACAACAAGTACTCAGACAGATACTTACCAGTGATATTTTTGCCACTTTCGATACAGAGATCATGGCCCGCCTTTTTCACTGATAATTTTGTATTCGCGAATCGCTGCCTCTCCTTGTCCTGACGCAGTGAGCGCGTGCGGATACCGATACCTTGCAATGATATCTGTGGGCCTTTCCTTTAAGTAGGCAGCATACCAGACGATAGCAGTCTCATACTCGCTCAATTCAGAATAGCAATAGGCCAGGCGCAAAAAAAGCTTTGGATGTGACAGACCAAGCTTGCTAGCCATCTCATATGCTTCCAGCGCTTGTTTTATCTGCTTTTCTTCTAAATATTGCTCACCTTTTGCAAACACGACCCATTCTGGATGGATCTTGTGATAAGCAATAGAGGTAAGCCATCCTGTGAGCAGTAGAAGGCCTAAAAAGATAAGGTATTGTCGCTTCATAATTCGTAGGTTTTTTGCAATTCAACACAATCCGTCCATTTCAGCGCTAGTGAAAAGATGCCAAAATTTGCGCTTCCTCAATTGCGTTCTTCCTTGAGTTAAAAAAACTGATCGTTGAAAATGCCCCTGCGTAAACATATTATTACAGGAGCTTTACTATGTCGTCATTTCTGAATGCAACATCCGCCACCAATAACTCAGCAAATAGTCTATCTGCACCTAGTCTCGTACCACCCTTTCAACCACTTCCCCCCCAAGCCCCCATGCGTTCCAGCTCCCCGGAGTTTGATGTCATAACCAATAAGATCCGTAAGATTGAAGAACCAGTCCGCAAATTACTAGACGTCTACGAGGCTGCAATTGGCACGCCTAAAGCACCACAAGCGGCATCTGATCTCCAAAAGGCCCTGCACTTCGGTTGTGGCAAATTACAAGACCTCAGATCCAAACATCTACATAAGTATCATATACGCGTTATTACGAATCAATGTGAGAACTGGCAAAACTCCTACAATTTGTTAGAGAAAATGCGCACCACCAATCAATTTGTTTCTCTTGTTCCCCTGCAAACACGTGTATGGAAACAAGTCAAAGAAAACCTATCATGGGTGACAGAAAAATTTAAGATGTTTGTTTCTAACTTTTCAACGCCCACGAATTCTTCATCAGACGGCTCTACTTACACGGGAGTTGCCCTGTACAAGCAAACGGAAAGCTTCCTAAAGCCACATGTTAAGAGAGCCTTTGAAATCGGTTCTTATTATATCAACAAATTTGCAAATTGGCTGCAAAGCAAATAGTAACTAGTTGGCACCAACGAGTCCTTTTTTGAGGACTCGTGTGCTTTTTTCACATATGTAGAGGCTATGA
>CAYOTQ010000196.1:2719-4062 GCA_964406915.1 uncultured bacterium | reverse complement strand
AGTACATTAGCCCATAGGCTCTTTGATGCCTTAGCATCAGAAGGTGTTGATGTGTTGATCACACGCGAGCCTGGAGGGACAGCTTTTGGCGAGCAAGCACGCTCGCTTTTGCTTCACTGCAGCAAAGAGGAGATGATAGCGCCAAAAGCACAACTGTTCCTCTTTTTGGCTGCTCGTATCCAGCATATTGACCAAGTGATCAAACCAGCGCTTGCGAAAGGTACTTTGGTGCTCTGTGATCGCTTTTCTGATTCTACTATTGCCTACCAAGGGGCAGGCCAGCAGATCGGTATGGATTATGTTGCCTCATGTTGCAAGCTTGCAACAAACGGGTTTGAGCCAGAGCTCACCTTTTTTGTCGACCTGGACCCCAAAATTGGCCTGCAGCGTGCAGCAAACAGGCGTGCACAAGAGATGGCCGCCATAGATCGCATGGAACAAGAAGCTGTTGCCTTTCATGAAAGGGTGCATCAAGGATATATATTCCTTGCCAGCAAGTCTCCACAGCGTATTGTGCGCTTAGATGGCCAAGTTGACCCAGAGACTCTATTTATGCGTGCCTATGAAACACTTTCAGCAATTAGAAGGAAATGATCGTGTAAAAAGACGCCTGCAGAGGATGCTGGAGGTGCGGAATGTGCCGCATCTGTTGCTTTTTCATGGGTCGTCAGATGCTCACATAGAAGAATTTGCAACTTCATTTGCACATGAGTGGCTCTGCATGAAAACATCAAAAATGCTCTCATCTCAGACTCCCGATCTACATGTTGTCAAGCCAGAGGGTAAAACAGGCATGTTCAGTATTGCCCGCGTGAGGCAGACCCTTCATACTCTCAGCCTAACACCTTATGAAGCAAAAGGGGTGGCTGTAGTCTTTGTAGATGCTGAGCGCATGCTGCCAACAGGTGCCAACGCACTTCTCAAAATGCTCGAAGAGCCTCCTGCAAATACGTTGTGTATTATGTGCAGTAGCGCTCCTGCAAGGCTTCTAGGAACTATCTATTCACGCTGTCAAAAAGTTGCCTTTCAGCCGGTTCAACCAGTGCCCCAGCCTCTCAAGGATGAAATACACCTGCTGCTCTTTGACCTTCTCATCTGTCTGAAAAATGGCGATTTTGTTGAAATAGCCGCGGGCTGTCAGAAGGTGCAAAAGTTTCTAGAGACTCAGAAAAAAGCAAAAGAGAGCGCTTTAAAAGAGTCATTTAAAGAGACTATGAAAGAGCTTTCTAGTGGCTCAAGAGAGCTTATCGAGCTTGAAATTGAAGGGGCATGCGCGCTTTTTTGGATGCAAGAGATCGAGTCTGTTTTGCATGCGATCTATGCCTTCTACCGGGATCTTGAAG
>CAYOTQ010000196.1:0-2709 GCA_964406915.1 uncultured bacterium | reverse complement strand
TTTGACACAGCGCCTCTTCACTTTGAAGAGCGAAGAGAGGAACTTATGCAGGCATATAATCAAGGCAGATTAAGACCGCTTGCTCAGGTAGACGAGCTGCTGGCTTGGGCAAAGCAGTCTATAGAACGATCAGCGCCTCTTCAAAACATTCTCGAAACAGTCTTGCTCCAGTTATTATAGAATGCTGGTTAGAGTTTATATAGTTTTAATTTTTATATGAGGTTGTTATGTCTAGTTCATCCGGTGCAATCCCTCCGGCTTCTGCCGGTTCACAATCATTTTCTTCTTCATCCACTCTGGAATGGTGGAAAGAGCAGCTTAACCAGATCCGCATGAGAGAATTTGCCAAGCAAATCGCCGCAGAGCATGGAGCTTCTGAGCCAACAACAGAAAAAGAGCTCTCAGAATGGATAAAAATCGGGGTGAATGACCCCTCCTTTGTCGCTATGCAAGAGAAGGTTATAGGCTTATTTAAATCCCTGCGCGAACAGCCTGTTCAAAGAGACGGGCAGCCGAAAGACCTATTTTTTCAATACATGTCTCCTTTCATGCAAGATCTAATACAGAATGTACAGTCACAATTTCCGCAGGATAAGAAAGAAGAAGTAGGACAAATGCTGAAGCCGATACAAAAAAGCTCCATACAACTGCTCTCTCTGTTTATGGACAACGCTGAGTTTGTAGAGGCAGCCTCGGGTTTTACGCAATATACACCCCTCAGCACAATCATGAGTGCATGTCTACGACCAAAAGAACGAGAGATAAAAGCCATTTTTGAAACATTATTTCGTGATATGGATTCTCTTGTGGGGTCATCCGCTGCCCCAAAAAATGGGCAAGAGTACAAACAACATGTAGAAGAATTGATCCAGAACCTCTGGAAAGAGATAGGGACGTTTTCCGAGAGTGAGCACTCTATAAGGACGCGTTCTGAGGATCCTCTAGAAGATATTCTTGAAGAAGCGTTAGTAGAATTTCATGCTGATGAACACAAACAGGCCTTAGCTGTGCAAGCTCGTCATTTTGCAGGCAAAGTGGATTTTACACACCCGAAGAGCGACTTGGAAAAAGCGATGGGAAAAACCGGTACGGTCTTGACTTCGCTCATACCAGTAGAATTGCAGGTGGATATGCTGGTGCAGCTGCCTCATCAAATTGTGGGTATCATCTATGCGGCATCAGGAGTAAACAGTCCTGAAGAGTTTCAAATACGTAGTGAACGACTCGACAAGGCAAACAAAAAAATTGCCGAAGAAGATAGCCAGCAGCGGCGCCAGTGGGAAGTTGACGAGATGGAGGCCTTGATTGGAGCAAATCCAGAACTCTCTTTTCCTCTACGTACACTGGCAAAAACCGTGTTTGACAAGATACGAGTCGATGCCTCGGCATATGAAGTATTTAAGAAAGAACAGAACCTTGTGAGCATGCAGCTTCTGCCTAGTATTACGCATGGAGTAAGCGAGAGGATAAAGGGAGAGTCTCTTGATCAGATAAAGAGCCGCATCGCGCTTGAGTTCAATACGTGGCTTGAGCAGGAAAGCAAAAAAAGAGACCAGCCGGAGTTCATAAAAGTGGCAGCGGCCTGTTTTGGAGGCATTATCGAGAGCATGATAAAACAGCAGATGGCAAAAGAAGAGTTTGCTGCTGGCAAGAGTAGCATTGTCTGTACGGCATTTGATGAGGCGCTCAATGCATTTGTCGGCAGTCCTGTTGAGGGGTTTCGAGAGCTTGTAGGCAACATCAAAGAAGCGGCCAGCAGTACAGATGCACAGCTTGAGGCCAAATTGCGGCAAGATCATTTGTCAAAACATCAGAAGTTTATGCAGCTGCTGCAAGTGCCAACAACGAATCCTCAAATTACCGAAGTGAAGGACGAATGATGATGCGAGAGTATAAACAATCCGGACCTCTGCAGGCCCGGATTGTCAATCAATTAGCTACGCACAATAGAGGTAATGCTCATTGAAGGGATCAGTACATTTACGCTCGAAGTATCGCTGTTCATAAGCAGCTGCAGAATGGTGCCTTCTGTAAGCTCCAGCATTGCCTGGCCAGCTACTACTTCTTCGTCTCCTCCTACCAAGAACTGTGTCTGAACGGTCGAAGGATAGGTGGAAGATCCCGTGGCTACATTCACAAGCTTGAGAGTCACCGTTGTAGTTGACTCTGCAGGGGCAAGCAATGTCATGTCCCAAGTAATCAGATAGACGCCGCTTTTTCGAATCATAAATTGGCTGCTATCTGCTACAGGATGAATAATCCGAGAAGCATATACCGTATCAGTCGGCAGAAAAATAGCATGAAAGCTTTGATCAGCAGCAATTGTTTGCGTCTCAGAATTATAAGCAGAGGCATAGGCTGGTTGAGGCACATGACTGCTTGAGCTGCTTGATGAGTGCGAGTGGCCTACAAGTGCTGGCTGCTGCTTTTTTACCGGCTGCTGTTTTGTTTTTGCGGCTGCAGGCTTTTGTTTTGTAGCGGCAGATGCTGGCGATGGTCCAAACGCAAGCAGGATGCCTATGATCGTAAGTAGCTGTATTTTCATATCTCTTTCTCCATGTTATGGGTCTTTGCCCGCCAGCCGCGATTGCTGCTGGCAAAGAGAGAAAATAATTTTTTATTTCAAATAATATCAAGTAAAAAATACACAAAAATTAAAATAATTTTTTGTTTATATTGGCGGTTTATGTTATGCCATCTGAAAGATGG
>CAYOTQ010000195.1:0-4076 GCA_964406915.1 uncultured bacterium | reverse complement strand
CTCTTCATAACCGCACCTCTTATAACGACCTTGCCGCCTCTCACAATGCCCTCCATTCCCTCCTTCATGATGGCAAACGTGAGTATCACTACGACAAACGAGGGAACCGCATCTCGTCAGGAGACACCTCCTATACCTACGATGGCCTGGATCGACTCATTAGTGTAGAAACACCTACTCAAAGCATCACTTACTCTTACGATGCCTTCAACCGCCGCATTGAAAAAAGCTCCGAGACTGTCCACGAGCGCTACCTCTATATCGATCAAAACGAAATCGGAGCTGTCGATAGCAATAACACAATCACGCAGCTTCGTATCCTTGGCGAGGGCCTGGGAGCAGAAATCGGCGCTGCCGTAGCACTTGAGCTCAACAACACCCTCTATATTCCCCTTCATGATCATCGAGGCAATGTCACCTGTTTGCTCGATTCTGAAGGCGCCGTCGTCGAGACCTATCGCTACGATGCCTTCGGCATAGAAGACAGTCCGTCCAACCTCAATCCTTGGAGGTTTTCGAGCAAGCGTACAGATCCTGAGACTGGGTTGGTGTACTTTGGGAGGCGTTATTACGATCCGAGCATCGGCAAATGGTTGACTCTTGATCCTCTAGGATGGAAAGCAGGCCCGAATCTATACGCTTACGCTCTCAATAACCCTATGATGAAATTTGATCCATATGGGTTGTTTGCTTTTGAGGATGAATATGATGAAATTGAAGCGATGGGGTTATATGGAATGCTAGAGAGTTCAGTCAGGGATATGATAGATCTTGGAGCACTTGTTGGATTTGCGTGGGATGGGAGCAGTGGTTATGAACGTCTTTCCCAAGCAGGCCATCAGGCCTTGAATACATATCGAGAAGCTTACATTAACCAAGCATCTTCCCTACCAAATAGCACCGCAAGCCAGAGCGAACTCCACCAAGCAGCAGAGGCAGGAGCACAGATTCGCAATATTACCGATCTAGCTCGTACGATTGCCAATTTGGCCAGACAAAGCATACGTCTAGGACAATCAGTTTTACGCGCAACTGACAAAACAACCCAAAATACGATAACACAAATTGCCAAAAACGAACGAACGTCATCTCATAACACTTCCGCATCCAATGCCAATAGTAACAATACTGTCCGAAAACAAGTAACTGTGTCTGCTAAAAACGACACATGTGCTGGAACAACCGCTCAGAAATCAGGATTACCAGATGGTCATGTGTGGACTCGCAACAGCCCTTTTAAAGATTCTACATCTCAAGAATTACATAAACAATTCTTAAATAAGGGATTTGATATTAAAGGACCTGATCCGATTAACGGAAAAGGTTCATATATTAATCCAACCAATGGTAGAAAGTATCATATTGACCCTCAAAAGCAGGGAAGATATAAAGAACCAAACCATATAGATGTGTCTCGCGCTGAAGGTTATGAGGGTCAATTAGACAAAAAACGGTTTAAATATGCAGATGACTAATGTTACTGAACAAATTTTAGGATTTAGAAAGTTTTTACTAGATTCTTGGGCTGATCTTGACCAACTTATGAACAACCATGACTGGGAAAATGATGATGCCTTTATTGACGAATGGATGCAAGTTAACTGGGAGTTTTTAGTTGAAAGACAACTATTAAAAAAAAATGGAGTACTTAGTCCATTTGCCTTATTTTATAACAAAAAAAGAGTTACGAACACTTTAACAGGAAATAAATACCTCATTGTTTGCAAACCAAAACATGGAAATTTTTTCACTGACGATAAAACTGAAAAAAAAATCTCGAGTGAACAGAATTTAATCTTAAGAACGTTTTTAAAGAAAGTCGATACCTCCTACGGGCTGTACCCACCCTTTGATTATGCTGGTGTAGTCAGTGAAGATAAAAAGAATTTTTTTTATTTTTTTGTAAATGATATTGAGTTTTTCATGAAGAAAGAAGAGGATGTAAAGACCTGAGTGACCTTGCCCTTTGCGGTAGGCCGGTAGATGAGTGAGAAGGCCGAAAAAGCCTCAAAAAAATCTTGATTAAAGATCGTCTAAAATAAAAAATGACGTGCTTTGTTCCCTCGAAAGAACGACATAGCACAAGGCCATGAGCACGTCAAACCAAGATTATACACAATTTGCCTGCCCAAATGACAATTGCAAAATGCACGGTCAGTTCAATAAAGATACTGTTACGCTTCATTCGTGAAAGGGGCCGTGCCTGCATTAGGCATAATTGGTTGTGCTAAACCACTGAAAGGCTGAAAGGGGCCGTGCCTGCATTACTATGACAAAGCCAAACTACCTTATCAACGTTCGTTGGCCAGGGGGATTTAATTGCCTTGGAATCCAGTTAAAAGAAATTTTAGAATTCATTGAACTTTATCCAAGTATGAGAGAGACAACTTGGTATGCAGCCGACCTAGATGCATCTCCCATAGCTGAATGTATTAGGGATTTTAGTGATATTTTTCCTAAAAAGGTAGGGAGTACACGTGATCTCATTGTAATATGTCAAAATATTGACCAATTTCTTTCAGGAGTATTTTTTGCTTTGAATAAAGATATGCAGGTCCATTCAGATTCTACAGTTGAAACAGAAGACCAATTATTTAGAGATATAGGTAATGCAATTTTAGAAATCCGAGCCTTTGATACAACATGTTTCGAAATATACATGAATGATTATGGGCTGGCTAAGAAGATAGAAAAAAAATTTCATTGTAAAATTTTAACCGAGGAAAGTACTTCAATTTAAAGACCTTGTAAGATCAGCCTCCTTTCGATCGACTTATCCTATAAGGCCCATCCAACACTGGGTGAAAGGGGCCGTGCCTGCATTAGGCATAATTGGTTGTGCTAAACCACAGTTTGCCTATACAGTTTTCATTCCTAACCTAGAATGGAGGAATCGAGATGGCACGAAAACGCCGGTGTATTCAGCCAGGTTTCGGCTAATTAAAGTTGAATGAAAGGGGCCCCTTTCTTATTCACATTACTATTCCTTTCCTCCTCGCCCTTCCCGACAAGTAACTCGAGTTTTGCAAAACGCATTAAGCAACTCTTAGATGACGAAGACCTTCTCAAGATTTTCTGGTGTTTTATTGGTATTTTTTGATACTGTGTCTGCTTCATATAATGGATGGTTATGGATAAACGTTCTCTCTTTTTTGTGCTCACACTTACTCTTGCTTTTGTTGGGGTACAGGCAATTTTCGAATACATCAATCAAGGCAACCAACCGGCTGTCAACCAAGAGACTGTGCATCAAGAGCAGCCCTCACAGGTAGCCGCGTCGCCGTTAAAGCCAGAAGAGATACCTCTTGTAGAACAAGCGCCAAAATATTATGTATTGGAAAATGACTATCTTCAGCTCGTCTTTTCAACTCGCGGAGGGGCTGTTGCCGAAATCAACCTTCCATTTCATTCAAAGAGTGATCTAAAGAGTGCCGTACTTCCCATCGAATTTGATCGTGAAATCGAACAGAAAAGTCCATTTAATGCTAAATTCCCTCTTCATGAAGCCTACACAAGTACAGGAAGCGTCCAAAAACAGCAAATAGGCGGATACTACCCTCTGCTTCGCAGAGACCTTCTCGGCATACATTCATTTGATATTCCAGCCAAAGACTATGCTCTGAATATTGTATCGGAATATCCGGACATGGCGAATCTGATGTATGAAATGAAAGAATTTTCACCATCAGAAATTGTCTTTCAAGCCCAACAAGCCAACCGCCGCATCACCAAGAAATTCTCCCTGCCAGCCAATCCAAACGAAGCTCCATACTGCTTTGTTGTAGATGTTAAAATTGAGGGCGACAGCCGAGGACTATGGCTCACAAGCGGTATTCCAGAAACAGAATGGCAATCGGGCAGTCTTGGCTCCACCATCAAATATCGCATTTCCAAAGGAAACTCTTACGAAGTGCAAAAAATTGACCTGCCAAAACAGCCATTTACCCTCACCTCCGTCTCTCCAGATTGGGTATGCAACTCTAATGGCTTTTTTGGCCTCATTCTTGACCCTATCAAAGGCAAAGAGACAGGATTTAAGGTTCTGCCAATAGAAGGATCCCTGATCCCTTCACGCT
>CAYOTQ010000194.1:1044-4080 GCA_964406915.1 uncultured bacterium | reverse complement strand
GTCATAATAGGTACTCTCGGAATTCATGATACGGTGCGACATAGTCAGCCCGTCACGGAAGGCGCAACCTCGGGTGCGCCATATTCGGTGGGGTTTACCCACAAAAATGGCGGAAAGATGCGCGCTGCATACGGCGTGCCTATAGAAGAAATTAAGAGAGGCATTGCCGCAGGCGTTCGAAAAATCAACGTCGACACCGATAGCCGCCTTGCCATGACTGGCGCTGTACGTCAGTACCTGTGTGAACATCCTGAAGGTTTTGATGTGCGCGATTATCTCAAGCCTGCAAGAGCTGCCATGCAAAAGGTATGCGAAGATCGTATGAGAGAATTTGGACAAGCAGGACATGCATCAAAAGTGCCTCTTGTCACTCTTGAAGAGATGGCAGCCCGCTATCAAAAAGGCACGTACGGCGAAAGCGCAAAACCACAAAGAGTGTGGACATGATCGGACGCAATGACCTCTGCTGGTGCGGCAGCGGCAAGAAGTGGAAGAAATGCCACTTTCCCAAAGTAAGTGAGATAGAAGAGACTCCTGCCAGCCGCTATGCCAAGCAATATGGCATTCTTTTGAAAAATGCCGAGCAAATAAGAGGCGTGCGCCATGCGTGCACGCTTGCTGTAGAAATCCTGGATAAGACAGCAAAAATGGCCCAGGCAGGTGTGACCACTCTGCAGTTAAATGATTTTGCCCACCAATTGCACCTGGATGCTGGCGCTATCCCAGCACCTTTAGGTTATGGCTCCCCGCCCTTTCCAAAGAGTATCTGTACTTCTGTAAACGATGTCATCTGTCATGGAATTCCTGATAAGACCCCGCTAAGAGAAGGCGATATTCTCAACATTGATGTCACGTGCATCTTAGATGGCTATTATGGGGACTGCAGCCGTATGGTGCATATCGGAGCAGTAGATGCAGAAAAAGCTCTTGTATCGAATGTCTCCTATGAGTGCCTTATGCGCTCTATTGCTCTTTTAAAGCCCGGCATTCCGATCTCACGTATTGGCGACTGTATCCAAAGCTATGCAGAGCAGCATCGATGCAGTGTTGTAAGACAATTTGTCGGTCATGGCGTCGGTGTGCGCTTCCATGAGCCGCCCCAAGTGCCGCACTATCGCAATGCTCTTGACATTCCATTAGCTTCTGGCATGATATTTACCATCGAGCCAATGATCAATGCAGGCACTTATGAGCTTAAGATTGATGCACGCGACCATTGGACCGCCCGGACTGCAGATGGCAAGCCATCTGCCCAATGGGAACACACAGTCCTTATTACGGATGATGGCTATGAAATTCTCACTCCCTGGAAACGATAAGGCATACCATGTTTAAAAAATGGCTTTTTTCCACTCTCTGCTTATGCCCTGTTCTTTTGAATGCGGACGTCCAGCTTGAACTGACCCAAGGCTACCGCAAAGATGCTGTACATTGGAACATGACACGTAAACAGTGGCACACCCATACAAAGATAAAATTTTCCCACATCGACACCTATACTACACGCCTGAGTGCTCTTGTATCTAAAAAAGGCTATTTTGCACAGGCGATGGTAGGCTACGGAAATATCCTCAATGGCACCTTTCACGTAACAAAACAGCAATACGACCCAGCTCGCTCGCCATTTCTCGAACGAAAAGCAGGTATTACTGGGCAATACACCCTGGATAGCTGGCTAAAAGTAGGCAAGACATTTACTTTTGCTCCATGCAGCGTTGCGCCATTCCTTGGCTATGGCTATTTTGAACAGAAGATGCAACTGGCACATACCGCTAAAGACGTTCTGCATCATGACAAGATCCACCATATCAAAAATCATTATAAGGCAAGGTGGTTTGGACCATTTCTTGGATTGAGGCTTGAAAAGCTATTTGCCAACAGATGGCATCTTTTTGGAGAGTACACCTTTTTGTATCCAATGACCTATGAAGGAAGCGGCAAACTTGGAGTTACAGGCATAGATTCTGTAAATTTCACGCAAAAAAACACCATACAACACTCTTTTGGCAATATCTGGCTCCTTGGCGGGCAGTATGATTTTTGCAAGCACTGGTCAATAAAGATCGAGTGGGAGTTAATTGAATTTATGGCAAAAAATGGCCATCAGCAATCGACACTCTTTAGCCGTCATTTTCCACTGAAGCACATCAAGAGACATGCTTCTGAAGCACGTCTTTGTCTTTCATATAGCTTTTAATTAACTGTTTACAATGGGGATTTCATATGGCATCTATAACATCGATTTTTCAGACCTCTTTTCATACTGTCTATCACGCACTTACCGCTTCAACCCCGCTGGACCCGCAGGCTCTCAAGACGCTAACAGAAACTACCAGTAAAATGGTGCAAGGTGCAGAAAAGTCCGATGAAATCATGCAGCATATACTCGAAGCTAGCGCTAAGTGTACATCCAAAGAGGTCGATCCAAAAAAAGCAAAGCAAGCGATCCTAAGCCTTTTCAAAGGGATCGATGAAACCCGCGCGCAAATGATGCTTGCTAAACCAATTGAAGAAATTCAAGCTATATTAAAATCAACGATGGAAGATCGATTTAAAGCAACCGCTCCAAAATTTCAACCATCTACTCAAAACAATAATATTAAACTTATGAAGAAGGAGCTGGGGAGAAACTTCGCCAACAACAAAGGCGCGACTTCTGGCGCTCATGTCGTGAAAAACAGTATGACAGAAGCACTCATTGGTGAATGCAAGCTCGAATTCGCCTCAGGCGTGCATCATGATGCAATCAAGAGAATCAATAGATTTGCAACAACTGTAGAAGGAAAAACTGATATTCAGTCCTATCAAGAACTTGGCACATTATTGGATAAAGCACGAAGTTATATGCAGACAGCTCAGGATACTATCTGTGATCTTTCCCAATATGATGATCAGACTACTGCTGTTTTAAAGGAACAGGTACAGGAAATCAAAGATGACCTTAAAACTTCTACAGAATCGCTAATCGGCCAAATGGGTAAATTAATTGCAAGCGACAAATGTAATAAAGCAACAACAGAGCTCGCAACAGCTCCA
>CAYOTQ010000194.1:0-1034 GCA_964406915.1 uncultured bacterium | reverse complement strand
AGAGCAAACAAAATTTCTAGATACCATTAATCTGTATGAAGAAAAAAGCAAGGACGCACTCGCTCTAGTCAACGTAGAAAAAAATGTGCAACTTGCTGAGCAGCTACTGCAACAAGCTAGCACTACCCCTACAGATATCGAACAGGCAGAAAATGCTTTTAAAGGAACAACTTTTGCTTTCAAACAAATAACTCATGCGTTGACGCCTTTTCAAGAAACAATAGCGGTGACTAAAAAGACAAATCCTTTCCTTGCAAAGCTTCAAGCTGCTCACAAGGCGCTTGCCGCTCAGACACAAGCTCTTGAGAAGAACCGTGAGCTTATAACAGCTCTTGAAGATAATCCGGCCGCTAAAACGAGATTTAAAGAAGAAATCCTCCCAGAGGCATCGGCTGCTAATCAGGAAGTACAGTCAGTTATCGAGATTATTGACAAGCCAACTGTAGAAATTAAATCTTCTGAAAAGGAAAAGAAATTAGTGGAATTAATCCAGCGGACAACTAGCGAAGAGAGCAAGCTAGATCACGATTTAAAGAAATTTATTAGCGTCTTTTCGCTACGTGCAATTCCGCTGACGAGAATTCAAGCATCCCGACAGCTTTCTGGAACAGATAGTGATTCTATTTATCGGATGGTGTCTGACTACTACACATGCATGACGTACATCTATACAAAACTGAAAGACGCAACAGAAACCTCTGCAAGCGCCTATAATGAGTTGTGTACCTCGATGAAGAATGATGGTATTCATGACTTGGCAGATTTTATCAATACAGAATATGATCCTGAATTCAAGAGACTTGCGACAGAAATCTGGGAAGAGATCGGTGATCAGCTACTGAACGACCTCGTCACCAGATCAAAAAACATGTCTAAGTTGTTTGAAGCAGTCAATGCATTTTATGAAAACCTTAAAGCTTCTCAAAAGACATAAAGGCTTGTGGGCCTGTTATCTTCATTCCCTCTTCACTTTTCCATATGGGAGGGCCCTCGATACACAAGACGCTCACCGAAAGTCCAACAGCTATGCTTTC
>CAYOTQ010000193.1:0-4099 GCA_964406915.1 uncultured bacterium | reverse complement strand
TGTAAAACGTTTGAGATCCTTTTTAAAGGCTGTCTCTAACTCCTCTTCCGCTTGGGTGCGATCACATAGACCCAATGCAGCAACAGCTCTGTAGTAGTGATGTTCTGCCAGGCAGTTAGGGTCTAGTTCTATTCCCTTCTTCAGATACCTAATGGCTTGCCAATTCATCCGGCGCATGGCATAGCAACTGCCAAGGGTCAGATAAGCCTCGGCATCATTTGGTTGAAGATGAATAATTTGCAGAAGGTTTCGAGAGGCTGCTGCATAATCTGCGTTGGTCATCAGCTCATCTACCCTCTCCCAATAGGACGCTCTATTTACCCAAGGATTCTTTCCTTCAGCCAATGAGAGTTTTTGCATCTCTTCGACAAGCTCCTCATCAGTGGGAGCATTTTCGACAGGTAAACAGCTTCCTTTTGATGTGTCTTTCAGTGGAATTGTCGAGAACACCATTTTTTTTTGCATCTCTAATACCATCAGCTTTGCTTGCTGCAAAGATGTCGAAAGGGTATGTAACCGCTGTTCAAATGTACTCGATTTATCTCTCTTGCGAACATTCCGTACACGGTCTTGAGCCTTCTCCAGTTTTGCCACAAGCGATTTTGCCTGATGCTCAGAAATCTCAGCATTAAATGTCATAACAGCGTTGTAGGCGTAATTGACAATTTTGTTAATCTTCAGTTCTATCGCCTTTGCTTGGGCTATTTGGGGAGGTAAAGAAGAGCCGGCAAATAATGGACCACCAGATGGCAAATTAAATGGTGTGTTTGATGCGGATGAGAAAAACGGCAGTGTTGTATTCATTATGAAACTCGCGATAGTGATATTTTGAAAAAGTCCTCTACATACTAGCATGAGTGTGATTTTTGTGAAATCAAAAGCCATAGAACGAATACTTCTTTCGCGGGGAAAAGTGGGAGACAAAGTGGCAGCTGTTATTATCCTACAAACATATCTCTCCTTTAAAGCTCGCTAGAAAATGCAATGCAAAAGAGGCCACTATCCAAGAAGAAGGACAGCAGCCTGAGAGAAATTTTAGAATTTTTTTACATTTGACAGTGCGGCTAGAAGCTGCTGTATATTTTTTGTTTCAGCCCCCAGTATTGCAAGACTACTTGGCACTTGGTCAGGTATTTGGGTAAATCGAAACACCCATCTTCTGAGCCCAGATTCACCATCTTCTATGACCTCAGCCTTTAAAGGGCCTAGCAGTCGGGACACTATTGCCGCATAATCAGCGAGTACCGCCTCCGTCCGCAACTGCTTCCACTGATTTGGATTCGAGCAATCTATAAACGCTTTAAATTCTTTGTCAAATTTACATACATTGGTTACTGACAAACAACTCTTCTGAAATAGACCAATCAACACCTTGCGAATGCGATCAATGCAGATATTATCCAAGACACTAGCATCCAAAGCTTTCATCGTCTCAATGTGGTCTTTCAGCCGCTCTTGCTCATGAGAAGTCGCAGCTGGCGTCTCTTTAAAGCCAAGCCGCAGCACGCGTACATCATACTGCAAGTTCTCAATTTTACCGATAGTGACAGGACCAAAAAAGTGTGATAGGGCCTTTATGTATTTATTCAGACAATCTGCCTCATTTAGGTGTGCCCAAACGTCTTTGTCATCACAATTAATCAATGCATAAAAACCTGCGTCCGATTTACTGACAATTTGCAATTTAAGTCCAATAGTGGATCCTTTATCAATCATCTCGACAAGACTATTCCAGATATATGAGATTACATCTTTATCACTTCTTACTGTTATGATTTTACTTACAGTGAGTACTGCTTGTCTTTCATTGTTTTCAGATTGGTTATTATTCATGAGACAAGATCTCAGTGTTCGCTCTACAGCAATACCACAACCAAACACCAAAAGAGTGACTAAATAAAAATAAAATCTGTTATATCCAGGAAGTCCGAGGTTGCTCTTTTGCAAAAGATCAAACAATGTACGCACTGCTGCAGGAGCTGTATCTTGCTGCCCAATAATATGCGTAGATACTATAGCCATATACACAAGAGAAAGCATAGTATCGCGAGCATGATTTCCTCTTGAGATAAGAATATCGACAAAATACGCGATAAAATCTACAGCTGCCACATTATCATAACGGGTTTCTTGTTTCCCGTTGATCAAATAGCTAACAAATTCCTTAAATGGCGCATAATAAGGATTTGCTTCCGCTACCCTGGAAAAATAGACAAGTGCTCGTTTAGGGTCTTTAGAAAAGAGATAGTAGGTGCCAATAGTCAAACCTTCTTCTTCACTAAGAGGCCGTCCCAATGCGGTTAGCAAGGAACCTGCTTCCTCTTCAAAATAGGTCATAAGTGTTGTGGCTGTATCACTTGATTCTCTGCGCACTGCCTTTTGAAGCTGCTCGAACACATCAACAATCGATTTTTTTATTGTAATGGGTGTATTGCGAGATTTATGAAGAAGTCCTTGGCGAAAAAACGAAAGGCTTTGAACAAGATTTTGCTCAAGGAGCGCACGAGCACTTTCCGTAAAATCCGCCACCTTAATGTCTGATGAACTTCGTGGAAAATTCTGTATAGCGGCAATGTAGAGCATTTTTAGATCTTCATTAGGCGCGTGCGCAATAAGTTGCAAAAAATAGACCCGAAGATGATCCTCAGGCCGTTGAAAAGTTTTGATCTTAAAGGCAAAATAATCTTCCACAGGCTTGAGATTATCATTTAGAAGAAACCAACTGATAACTTCAGCATCGCTGTCTATACCAAAAGTCTCGGCTTTGACAAATTCTTCGTGTGCATCGCGTACTGCAGGCGACTCTGCCTCTAAATGAATAATACCCCTTGTAATATAATAAGCACCTTGTGAGCGCACATGACTACGTTGCGACATCTCTGAAAGATGATGGTTTAAAATAAGCACTTGATTTCTTCTTGCGCATAAAATAGCGTCAAGTCCATTCAGTGAAGTAGGTATGGATGTAGTAAGAATATCATTTCTATCTCGTAGCCCTGAAAAAAACCTTTGAGCTTCACTATACTTTTTCTGGAAAAATTTTATCTTACCGAGCAAAAATCCATAAGATGGATTGTCTGCAAAGTGCTGAGGATCCTTGCGAAGAGCTGTCCATAACTCATTTGCTGATTGAGTACAATCACATAAATGCATTGCTGCAACGGCTTTGTAGTAGTGGATTTCTGCGGGACAATTGGGGTCGAGTTCTATTCCTCTCTTCAGATATCTATAGGCCTGCCAATACATCGTGCGGAATCCATAGTAAGCGCCCAAGGTTAGATAGGCCCGACTGTCATTTGGCTGAAGATGAATAATTTGAAGAAGGTCATTCGATACTGCTTCAAAATTTCCCTTTGTTATTAGCCCATCTACTCGCTGCCAATAGGCAGCTATATTTACTGTAGGACTCTCTCCTTCGAGCAAAGTGAGCTTTTGCATCGCTTCGATAGGAACCTCTTCGACAGGTCGAACGCTCTTTACAAGCTTCTTATAGATTTCTGTTAACAATGGTGACCATTTTGAATGGTCTTTTAGAGGAATTTCCCAAAATGCCTTATGTTGTTGCATCTCTAACACCATCTTGATTGCTTGCTGTAAAGATACCGAAAGTGTATGGAGTCGCTCATCAAATGTACTCGTTTTATCTTTCTTACGAAGGTTCTGCACACGTTCTTGGGCTTTTTGCAATTTCGATAGCAGCGATTTTGCCTGAGCTTCAGATACTTGAGCATTAAACGTAAGAATAGCTGTGTGAGCGTAATGGAAAATTCTTTCAATCTTTTTCTCTATCTCTTGTGCTTGAGCAGTTTGTACTGGTAAAGAAGGGATGGTAAATAATCGACCGCCTGGTGGCAAAATAAATGGTGTGTTAGAGGTGGCTTGATAAAATGGCAGTGTTGTATTCATTATGAAACTCGCGATAGTGATATTTTGAAAAAGTGCCCCACATCGTATCAGGAGTGTGACTTTTGTGAAATCAAAAGCCATCAAAACGATTAATTCTTTTCAAAAAATCCAAAATCTATTTTCCTAATAATAAAAACAGCCATTATGAAAAAATATATTTTATGCGCCCTTTTGTTCTTCTCGCATCCTCTTT